>NZ_JAMZMM010000440.1 GCF_024178385.1 Limnofasciculus baicalensis BBK-W-15
ATCCGGACGCGGGCAAATTTCAACCCTGTAATGCCTTGGAGTGGTTCAACTATTCCGGATTCGATCGCAGTATCCACCCAAGCTTCGCGAGCTAAATAACGGAGATAATGTTCGTATTCTTCCCACTCTTCTTTAGTAGAATAGACTAAAGTCAGCATACCGGGCTGAGTGATACGAGCTTGATTTTTAACATCTACCGCTTTATCGATGCGTTTTTTGACAATTTCATAGCGAGTATCGCGGGTGCTACCGCGCAAATCGAATAGTTTTTCAGTTTGCTCGTCGTGGAAAATATCGACAGTGGTATCTTGTACCAAAACGAGATATGTTACTTCTAGGGTTTTTTCATAGCGATCGCGCAATCCGAAACAGACACGGGCGCATTCGCAGATTGCTCGTAGCTGCTCGTAGCGTAAGGCATGGAGATGAAATAAAGAAAACTTCTGATTAATGGATCCTCCCACATAAATCATGTGATCCATACCATCTGTCAGCTCCACATCGCAGTAATGAGGTAAAATTTGTTGCATCCTCATCTGAGCCGTATCCCAGGTTTCCCGCAATTGATTGTTAATTTCGTGAATCATGCGATCGTAGCAATCGCGGGCAGTATAAACACAGCGATGATCGTTAGCACAAGCCTCCTCATAGGCTTTCACCGCTGCGGCGGCTCCATCACCACATTGGCGAAAATAATCGAAATAAATTTCTAAATTATCTCTCAAATACTGGATAGCAGTAACTTCTGCATCCACCATTACGCCATTGCTCAAACTTTCCCGATACGTCAATAAATCCTGATGAAATTGCTGCAAAAACGCCAAATCTTGATATTGGCAAACAGCATCTACCACAGCCACAGCCAAAGTAAACTGAGCGAGTAAATCTGTTTGGATGGCGTGATTGCGCTGCTCGGAAGAACCCCGAATATCACAAATACCGTACATCGGGTAGACATTGGTAAAGACAATCGCTTGAGGAGGTAGTCCCCAACTGCGCCTTTCTGCTTCTTCCAAAAAGCGCCATTCCACGGCAGGATGGATATGACTAAATTGTCCTTGGACACCCTGACGCAAAGCCGCACTCAAAGCTGGGATTAAAGCCAATCCGTGACTGACATCTAAAGAATCAAAATTATTGGGGATATTGCTAGTTAATCCTACCATGCCGATAAGTTGTCCTGGGGAGCTTTCCCCATCTGGATGGCTAACAAATAGGGGAATCAGTAGTAGAGAAGATACTCCCTGATTGAATAGTAGCTGTTCCAACTTCGTTTTACAATCGCTGCTGAGGTTAGGCACTTTCCAGACGCGATTAGCTTCTGCTGCTGCCATAAAGTGGGAGCCTTCTAGGGATTCCAGGGTATAGATTTTACTTTGGATTACCCGATTGTCTTTGCTGGTAAAAACCTTGACTTGTTGACCTTTGACACTTAAGAGGAGAAAATTGTCAGCATGAAAGAGCGATCGCAACTGTCGATCCAACAAGCGAAACTTCTTTGGGCGTAGTACAGAGTCGTGTTCGATGAGTAAGTCAATTAAGCGTCGGATCTTCTCTTGGTTGGTGACATCCAATCCTTCCCACAAAAATTGACCTTTTACTCGGTAATTGTCCAACTGTAACCGATTTTCCCAAGTTTCTGTCGCCAAGATTTCTTCTAGAGGTAACTGAGATAATTCCACATCGGCAAACTCATCCTGTTGCGGATCGATCCGCTCTACCTTAAGATGTTCAGAGCGTAGCCAAAATTGAATTGAGTGGGGTTCGGTATTGCCAGCGGTGTTGACGGAAACAATCGTCGGTTCATCTAAAAAACTCCAATTGGAACGATCTATCTGATATACGTCCCGCAAGACTAGAGGTAATAAATGACGACGATATAATTGTTCTTGCGCTACCGCATCAAACTCGCCAAACAAATCCCACAGTCGGATGCCCTGACTGTGCCAGTTTCCGGTGGGGGGGGTGATTCCCATCAGCCGACAAAATGAGTCGTTGGCATATTGGAGGGTAAAATTACTAGCTTCTACAACAGCCATCAACAGTTTACTATAGTTCTGGAGGCGAACTTGCCAGTTGGTAGGGGTCAATTTCGTCGAATTGGTCAAGTTGCCGCGATTGCCTACAGGATTGCGATCTACGCAATCGCTTAAAGGTGCAGCCAGTGCTTCGGGTGAATTGTTATGATTCGAGGTGGACATAGGAAAGTTTGCCATGAGTGGCGATAACTGGATATAATGTAAGATTTGGCTGTACCTAATTTACTTGTAGCGTTTGGTAATAACTTTGAAAAATAACAAAACCATCTCCTCTCAAAATCAAATCCCTTGGAAAAAGCGCCTCCAGTATAACTTCGATAATTTTATGTCGAAAGGGGGGATGTCGGTTTTTCTGGCACTAGTGTCAGCCTTTTTCACTGCTTTTCTTTTAATGACACTGCTCCGTACTAGTTTTGAGAAGCTATTTCCCAATGATTATATCAACGATTCCTCGGAGTTGCTCTGGGAAGTATTCGTTGAGTTAATCGGGTTAAGAGATACGGGAGACGAGGCTAATTTTGCGGCCAAGACTGCGGGTATAATCACGATTTTTGTAGGGTTAGTGTTGTTCTCTAGTCTAGTTGCCTTCATTACCCAGGAATTTGAAGCAAAACTATTGGCGCTCCGTAAGGGTAAAAGCCCGGTTGTGGAAGCCAACCATACGTTAATTTTAGGATTCAGTGACAGAATTATAGATATTATTCAAGAGTTGGTGGTAGCTAATGAATCTGAATCCGATGCTGTTGTTGTAATCCTTTCTCAAGAAAGTAAGGAAGAGATGGACGATTTCCTCCGGAATAATTTGGGTGAAATCAAAACAACGAGAGTGGTAACGCGCAATGGCTCGATCACCAGTTTAAACGACTTGAAGAAAGTCGGAGTTGAAGTAGCCAAATCAGCCATCGTTTTAAATGAGGCTAAAGGTTCAGATCCCGAAGCAGTTAAAACTTTGGCTGATGCACGGGTAGTCAAATCTATTCTAGCGGTTGTAGCCGCAAATGGGGAAGAAAACTTACCCCAAATAGTTGCCGAATTACACTCGCAACAATATCGACGACTAGCGGAAAACATTGTTCCAGGCGCTGTGACAACTCTGAATGAGGCAGATATTTTAGGTAGAATCTTAGTTCAAACCTCCCGAAGTGCAGGATTAGCAACTGTCTATTTAAACTTAGTGGGTTTTGAAGGAAATGAATTCTATTTTTATCGAGCCAATTCTGGCTGGCATAGTGTCACCTTTCGTGAATTGCCATTTCATTTCTCCAATGGTATACCACTGGGTGTCCGTCACGCAGACGGGACTCTCACTATAAAACCCAGTCAAGATTACAAGTTAGCTGATGATGATGAGGCGATTATCCTAGCAGAAGATGATTCTACAATCGATTTTAATCCCAATCCTGTTGTCGAACCACAGAATATTGGCTATCTTGACTATGGGCCAACCCTTGAGCCAAAAATCGAAAAGTATCTGGTGCTGGGATGGAATAGCAAAGCCCGGATTGCCCTGAGAGAATATGCAGCATATCTAACTAAGGGTTCACAGGTTGATCTGGCGGTAAATGAATTAAGCGAAGAGATTCAATCTGAATTTGACAAGATTGCTAAAGCCTATCCCGATATCAAGATGGAAGCTAAGGAGATAGATGTCAATTCAATTAAGCAACTCAAAAGTCTCAATCCCCATGAATATACCAGCATCTCAATATTAGCAAGTACTGGAGAAAATGCTGAAGAGATTGATGCGAAAACACTAACTATATTGTTAGAAATGCGGCAAATTTTCCGAGATTATGCTGCGGAAACAGGTAAACCAGTATTCACTGATTTGATTGCTGAAATTATTGATTCCCAAGAGACTGACTTGGTTATCAAGGCTGGGGTTAAAGATTTTGTTCTTACTAATCAATTCGTCTCTAAAATTTTAGCACAGGTGTCTCAGGAACCTGATGTCATGTCAATATATCGGGATTTATTCTCGGCAGATGGGAGCGAATTGTATATTAAACCAATATCGCTTTATTTCCCAGTCGAACTAATTGGTAAGCTCACCTTTGCTGATTGCGTACTCGCAGCTCAACACCGTAATGAAGTCTGTCTTGGTGTGAGAATTAGCGCCCATGCTACGGATAAAGATAAAAACTTTGGCATTGACTTAGTACCGAGAATGAATAAGCGACTAAATCTTACCTTCAGCGATGCCCTGATTACTCTAGCTGACGATCAAACTTGAATAGGGAGTGGGGAGTAGGGAATGGGGAATGGGGAATTGGGAATTGGGAATTGGGAATGGCTAACAACCAATAACCAATAACCAATAACCAATAACCAATAACCAATAACCAATAAC
>NZ_JAMZMM010000441.1 GCF_024178385.1 Limnofasciculus baicalensis BBK-W-15
GTTGGTTGTTGGTTGTTGGTTGTTGGTTGTTGGTTGTTGGTTGTTGGTTGTTAGCTTACAGAACAACACAACTAATAGTGTGGATGGTGCGTTATGTTTTGCTAACGCACCTTACTCGCCTCTTCCCTAACATCCTCGGACTAAAGTCACGGGGTTTTCAGGCTATTGCTTTATAAACTTGTATTAGAGAAACTCATGCCAGGGTACAGTAACTCCCGTGACTCTTGCTTGACTCTACCTTCCATTGCCTCTTGCTGCAATCCAATGAACGCTCTAAAATCTTCCCAATCATTCTTTCTCGATAAAAAGTAGCGCAGTTGGTTCTCTGCTTCCACCGTGAGATAACCTGTTTCGAGCGCTTGCTGGACAATTTCCCTAATTAAACTCATTCTACCATCTCCATTTTTCACTAAAGCCCTTTTCACTAAAGCCCTTTTCACTAAAGCCCCCTGATGTTTGGGCACCATTGCTTTTCGTCAAGCTCTTATCTTAATAATTATTTAATATTCCCGGTTTGTGGTAAAAATCTTGATAAAGTTAACATTTCTTAACATTGTCAAGGGAGAAGAAGAGGTCAGAATGACCCTTCCCCCAACGGATGACCCACTACCGACTTGCACGACAGGGAGAATGGGGATGATTCTCCTACCAAGCTCCATTCAAAAAAGTGACTTTCTCCCCAGCCAATGGTGATATAGTTATTTTCCAAAGCTATAGCTGCTCCCATTTTCCAACTCGCTACCACCAATGAAGCCCTATCTTGCTGCTGCCATTCAAATGACCAGTTTGCCTGACCTCGATCAAAACCTGCTGGAGGCAGCAGAGTTGATCGAACTAGCGGTGCGTCAGGGTGCCGAAATCGTAGGCTTACCCGAAAACTTTTCCTTCTTAGGTAAAGAAGAAGACAAAATCGCGCAAGCATCGGAAATCGCTCAAAAGAGTGAAAAATTCCTCAAAACCATGGCACAGCGCTTTCAGGTAACTATCCTGGGCGGCGGCTTTCCCGTCCCTGTAAACAGCAGCCAAGTATACAATACCGCTTTGCTGATTGACCCTAGCGGTACTGAAGTTGCTCGTTATCAAAAAGTCCATCTCTTTGATGTTAACGTACCCGATGGTAACACCTATCGAGAATCCAATACGGTAATGGCAGGAAAGGAGCTACCATCGATTTACACTTCAGAAAAGTTAGGGAAACTGGGACTTTCTGTGTGCTATGATGTAAGATTCCCAGAACTTTACCGACATTTGGCGAACAAAGGTGCTGAGGTTTTATTTGTCCCAGCAGCTTTTACCGCCTATACGGGGAAGGATCACTGGCAGATTCTTTTGCAAGCAAGGGCGATTGAAAATACCTGCTACATAATTGCACCTGCTCAAACGGGATTTCACTATGCTATGCGTCAAACCCACGGTCACGCTATGATTATTGACCCTTGGGGACTGATATTAGCCGATGCGGGAGAAAAACCAGGAGTTGCGATCGCAGAAATTAACCCCACGCGACTCGAACAAGTGCGCCGTCAGATGCCTTGTTTGGAACATCGGGTTTTTGTTTAAGTAGCTGAAATTACAGCACTTTTCATGGATGTGAGGTAAAGAGAAGCCCGGTTTCTCTAAGAAACCGGGTTTCTGGGGTGTACTTCATAAACCTGCCAAAAATAATCAGGAGTTCAGAAGGCATATTCCACAGACTTCTGAACTCCTGATTATTTTTTTAGGCTCCAGTTTTCCTGTTTGGTGGCTTCAGTCATAGTAATTAAGTTTAAGGGGAATCTGTTAAAACTGAGCTTTAAAACTACGAAAACTATGGATGCTAAGGAAATTCAATCGCGTTATGCTGCGGGAGAGAGAGATTTTCGAGGTGCTGACTTAAGCGGTGCTGACTTAAGTGGTATTAATCTCACTGAAGCTGACTTGAGTGAGGCTAACCTGAGTGGCGCTAATCTCAGCGATGCTAACCTAAGTGAAGCTAATCTGAGTGGTGCAAACTTGATTGCTGCGGAGCTGATTTTTACTAAAATGAGTGATGCCAACCTAACTGATGCTAACTTGAGCGATGCTCATCTGATTGGAGCAAAACTCGGTGTAGCAAAACTAATTAATGCCAACTTAATTGGCGCAAATCTTATTAGTGCAGATCTCAGCGGTGCCGATTTGAGTGGTGCTTATCTCAGCGATGCTTATCTCAGTGATGCTAGTTTAATTAAAGCTAACCTAAGTAATGCTAATCTCAGTAGAGCTAACCTCAGTATTAGCAATCTCATTGGTGCTAATTTTAGTGGTGCTAATTTAATTTGCGCTAACTTGATGGGGGCTAACCTGATTGAAGCAAATCTGGATGGTGCTAACTTAAATGAGGCAAAATTATATCGAGCAAATCTCGCTCATGCCAAGCTAAGGGGAGCCTCTTTACGTCATGCCGACCTAACTGATGCCAATTTAGCTGGAACTGACTTGACTGATGCCAATCTAGAAAACGCTAAACTAAAAGGAACCATCCTTGGTTTAGCTGGAATATGAAGGATGAATTATGAAGAATGAATTATGAAGAATGAATTATGAATTATGAAAAGACTTGTATTTCACCCTTTCCCCTTTACTCTTCATTTTTTAAACTTCATCCTTCAGCCTTTAAATTTCATCCTTCAGCCTTTAAACTTCATCCTTCAGGAGAGTGACATCACTGTCAGGACTTACGCAGTTACGGTATCTGTAGGGTCCGTTATGTAACGCACCCTACTATATATAGCATTTAGTGACAGATTTTGCGTAATTCCTAACTGTAATAGAGGTATTATCCAGCATATTTTCTGATGTTGACAAAGGTCAAAATAGATGTCATCTAAACTTTTCGGAATATGTAATTCGTTGAACGCGCGTTTATCGAGACGAATAGTTTTTTGGGTATTTACCAGTATTATTACTGTGGAAGCGATTATTCTCGTCCCCTCTTATTTCAGACGAGAACAGGAGCTATTTAAGCAAATAGAACATGTTTCAGAAGTTATTTTCAACGCAACAGTCCGATGGAAGCGAGAGGGAGAAAGTGAAGAAATAATATTAGATAAACTCCCCATACTTATGAGCGATCGCGAAATCCTAGGTATCGCGATTTACCGCTCTAATGGAGAACTAATCAAGGCATTAGGAGATAGACCAAAGATTACATTCTCCGATCTAAAAGATCCAAAAGTTAATAAAATTTGCGGGACTCTTAGAGATGGCGACCGATACGATGTTGCTTGGTCAGCTCGTCCACTAGGAGTAGATTATATTATAATTGTTCGTCACGATTCTTCATCAGTAAAACTGGAATTACGTGCCTTTATTTTACGGATATCTGGACTAGTTTTAATCATCTCTATTTGCGTTACAGGTACTACGATGTTTGCTTTGGGAGCAACAGTAATTGTCCCGATCCTGCGACTGCGGGATGACTTAATGGCAGCGGCAGAAGCGATTAGCAAGGAGACAGTGAATCCTAACTTTTACTCATTATCAGTGAAGCGTAATGATGAGTTAGGAGATGTGATGGCAGCATTTAATCAAATGTTCCAGCGGATTTCTTCGGAATATACACAACGAAAGGAAGCGGAGGCACTTATCCGTGTTGAACAAGAAAAATCCGATCATTTGTTGCTGAATATTTTGCCAGAATCAATTGCTAATCGATTGAAACAAAAGGAAGGCTGTATTGCTGATGGATTTACTGAAGTCACTATTTTATTTGCCGATATCGTGGGCTTTACTCAGTTGTCTGCTCAGATTTCGCCTACGGCACTGGTTAACTTGCTTAATGAGATTTTTTCAGCTTTCGATCGCTTAACGGAAATCTATGGATTGGAGAAAATTAAAACAATTGGTGATGCGTATATGGTTGCCAGTGGATTGCCGATGAGTCGCTCGGATCATGCTGATGCGATCGCAAATATGGCTTTAGATATGCAAAAGGAAGTTAATTATTTTAATCAAAGACATCATGCTAATCTCAATATCCGCATCGGGATTAATAGTGGGGAAGTTGTGGCGGGGGTGATTGGCACGAAAAAGTTTATTTATGATTTGTGGGGTGATGCGGTGAATACTGCTAGCCGGATGGAATCTCATGGGGAAGCTGGGCGGATTCAAGTCAGTGCGGCAACTTATAAATATTTGGAGGATAAGTATCTGTTAGAGGAGCGCGGTATTATTCAGGTGAAGGGTAAGGGAGAAATGGTGACTTATTTTTTGATGGGGAGAATCGAAGGGTAAATGGGATCATCCCACTTTGGCAAAGATACTCGTTTTTTGACAAAGTTTTTACCCCCCAGCCCTGCTTGTCAAAGGGGGGAGCAAGAATACAACCTGCATTTCTTCCTTTCTCGGGATGCTCCC
>NZ_JAMZMM010000442.1 GCF_024178385.1 Limnofasciculus baicalensis BBK-W-15
AAAGAAGAGAGTAGAAACCTTTGTTCCTTTTACCCTCTGCCTTACTGTCGTAGCCCCTCCACCCTACCCTCTACCCCCTATTTGGTAAATTTTTGGTAAAGATTTGCTAGGGAAATGTTCCCTATCTTCTCTAGAATAAACTTACATAAGCTGATGGGATGGCAACCCAATCCCCATTTTTCCATTGAGTAATACAATTTAAGGAATTTTTGGTGCAGCGATTTCGAGGTCAAAATCTATGATAGCTAGATCATTCTACGCCTCTGCGACAGGGATAATTAAAGCCAGGGAAGCCATGGCACACAAGCGATTGACGCAAGAATTACTTGCCACAGGAGTGGGGTTAAAGACTCGTCAATCCGTGGGCAGATTTTTAGCGGGGAAACCAGTTGATCGGCGTGTATTTATTGAGATATGCTGTCAACTTGACCTCGATTGGCAAGAAATTGCCGTTGAGAGGAAGCTTTCTACACCCACCACGATGAGACACAATCAAGAGAATCCGGTTGATATCGATGCTTTAGTCCAAGAAGCGCGATCGCTATATCATGACAAAATAGACGCTCAGTGTAGTACCTTACAGCTATTAGAACTACCTCAACCGATCGATTTAGCTCATATTTACATTGATGCCTACATTCTAGAAGACATCCCCAACCGACGCTGGTTAGAAATTACCGACTTACAGAAAAGCATCCCTCTCGATTCAGATCGTGACACTTTAGCCCCATTTCACTCAGATCATATCGCTCAAGAACGAGTATTAGCAATCGAAGCCGCAACTAAATACTTCAAACTGATGATACTAGGTAAGCCAGGTACGGGGAAAAGTACCTTTTTAAAATTTATCGCTCTTCAGTGCAATCGGGGGACATTTCAACCCCATTTACTCCCCATATATATTGAGCTGAAAGACTTTGTGGAAGATGCTAAAGAGCAAAGCGCATTCAGCTTAGAAAACTACATAAGCCAAGAATTAGATCTCTATGATATCTTAGCTGAGAATTTTCAAGCCTTACTCCGTCATGGCAAACTGCTAATTTTGCTAGATGGCTTAGATGAAGTGCCAGATGCAGAAAAAGATCGCGTCATTACAGAAATCCGTCGGTTATCCCAGCGATATTACAAAAATCAATTTATCATCACCTGTCGTCTTGCTGCCCATCAATACCGCTTTCAGGGATTTACAGAGGTAGAAATTGCTGATTTTACCAACCACCAAATTACCAATTTTGCTCAAAAGTACTTTGTCGCTACTTCTAGCAATAACCAAGGAGCAGGATTAACAAAGGCATCTCAATTCATTGAACAGCTAAAGTATCCAGACAACCGAAAAATTCGCGAATTAGCGGCAACACCACTCTTACTCAATCTTATTTGTTCCGTCTTCCAATCCAAAGCTAGTTTTCCTACCCAACATGCCAAACTGTATGAGGAAGGATTGGAAATTTTACTCGTCAAATGGGATCGATCAAAAGGCGTGAGACGAGATGAAACCTATTATAATCTGTCTCTTGTTAACAAGATTAAACTTTTGAACCAGCTCGGGGCAAAAACCTTTGAACAAGAAGATTATTTATTTGCACAAAACAAAGTCCAGCAACATATTATTGACTATCTCCGCCAGTTACCCGATCCCAAAAGTGACCCCGTAGCCTTACAAATCGATAGCGAAGCGGTTTTGAAATCAATTGAGCGGCAACATGGATTATTAGTAGAGAGAGCCCGCCGCATTTACTCCTTCTCTCATCTCACCTTTCAAGAATACTTCACCGCCAGACATATTACCACAACCAACGATCTTGTTAATGATAGTAATCAAGCATTAGAGCAACTCGTAACCCACATCACCAGGAAACGTTGGCGGGAAATTTTTTTACTAGCTGCTGGGATGTTACGACGGGTAGACGATTTAATCTGGCTGATGAAGGAAGAAATCAATCAGCTACTGATTCCCGATGATAAATTACTACAATTTCTGGGATGGATTGATCGTAAATCTCAGTCAGTCTCAGTTAAATACAAACCAGTAGCAGTGCGAGCATTTTACTTTTCCCTAACCCTTACCCTTAACGAGTACTTGAAGATTGCCCTTAATCCAGACTCTGGGAACAATCCTTTTTCTCACAAATCAGAATTACCACTCTCACGTTGTCTTTCCTTAGCTCTCGCCCTCGATCCAAATTTTGATCTACACCGTGACATTGGCTTTAACTTTAATAGTAAATTCGCGGATATTTATCCGATCCCAGCCTTAAACAGGTTTTCTCTGATAGAGCAGACAATTAACTGTATCATTCATTTTGATTTAGCTCTAATACCGTCTCGAATAAAAGAGTTGCAGGAATCTATACAAAAGCTAAAAATACAGATCCATCAACCAGAAAAAGAGCCAGAACAAATTCATATTTGGTGGTCAGAAAATCAGCAAACATGGACAGAGAAATTGATCGCTATCCTCCACGAACATTATCATATCGGTCATATTTGGGACTTCAGCACCGAACAAACGCGATCGCTCTGGCAGTACTATGAGGCAAATCAGTTACTTGTGGATTGTCTCAACAGCAGTTATGAGCTGAATCCAGAAGTGCGCTCGCTCCTTGAGGAAAAATTGCTGAAAGTCTAACTGAGATCTTGCACCATGTTTAATAACCCCAAAAACCCGCCAGAGAATAAATTCTCTGTCTAATAGCTTAAACACCAATCTCAATTGGACGGTTGAAACCGCATCTACACAGACAAAACCTGCCTTCGCGGGTTCTATTAGCGGTTGAAACCGCATCTACACAGACAAAACCTGCCTTCGCGGGTTCTATTAGTCTGCGCAGGCGGACTTTGTTTGTGTAGCCGCGATTTCCAATCGCCGCGATTTCTGTAGGGTGGGCAATATCCATGCTATGGTAATACACAAATCAACAAATACATAATTCTGTATTTAAGACAAAGACGATAGGGGGCGATCGCAGATGTAAAAATGGGGAGTAGTTATGCAAAAACACTATGCCCAAAATTAAACGAGACGAAAGGCTGAATATCACCATTAATGAGAGCCTGAAACGTCAATTCGACGTAATTTGCGCAATTAAGGGGTTGAGCATGAGTGATGGCGCTCAACAGGCGATTGTGAAATGGGTAAAGGAAAACTCAACCGATGAATTGCTAAAAGCCATTGAAAACATACCTACAGACGAACAACCCTAAGCGACTCCTAGCGCTGGCGGAAAGCGAAAAGCAAAGGGATGACAAATCAACCACAACCGGATGAATCGACCTCAGAAAACGTCCACTCAGTCACAGATCCGATTAAATGTAAAGAGATGGGTCAAAAATATGGGTGGAAATTGAAAGATACCAGACAAACAAAGGATTCAATCCTTAAAATCGACTGTATTTTCTACGGCAAACAAACTTCATTTGAGGATGAGCGCTATGACTAGCCCTGAAACCTGGATTATTTATAAAACCGAGACAATGAGCGATCGCGGATGGGAAGATAGGAAACTTACACCGTCCCAATCTCTTACCGATATACTGAGTGAGGAGTGGGATTGGTCAGGAAAGGATTTTCCTCAAATAGGCTCACGCTTCCGAGAATACGAAAATCTCGAAGATCCAGGTAATGGGGCTAGTCATGGCAAATATGGAGATTGGGTTGTAACCAAAATCCATCACTTCTCATCCCCAGACACCGAGCAGCGAATTATAGTTTGCTACTGCTCTTACCAACCGATTGAGCCTAACTGGGAGAAGCTCAATCGGGTTAAGTCGCTAGTTGCTGAAGCTGTTTAGGTTTGTGCTTCTCCAGAGGCGGGCGTACCCCGAAGGGGAAGTATCATAAAACATTGTCTTATAAAATTAAAACTTTCCCCTTAATCAGGAAGCAGCAAAACCAATGACAGAGGAAAAACTCCAGCCAAATAAAAATTTACCACCCCCATCCCCGATCGTCGATCCTTTAGAAAATCAAGAAATAAAGCGCTTACAGCTCATTATCTACCTGCTACCAGTAATTGGCTTTTTCCCAGCACTATGGACACTGTACCACCGGAATGGTACGCGATCGCAACAAGCAGTAAGTCGTTTGTCAATTACCTTGGCTTTTACCTGGCTCCTAGGCTACATTTTATTATGGTCAGGAGCAGAGCTTGCAGATTTCTGGAGCCTACGTTTATTATTTATTAACTCTATGTTCACATCGGGTTATTTTTTAGTCAGTCTGGGATTGATGGTGCGTTTGTGGCAGGGTAAGTCACCACGCCTCCCCGGAATGAGTCAGGTGGCAGAGGGAACAGTACGGAAACATTTATCTTAGGGTTAACAAAAGGCAATCTCCATCGAACTCCACCCCCCCCCACCCC
>NZ_JAMZMM010000443.1 GCF_024178385.1 Limnofasciculus baicalensis BBK-W-15
AACTCAAAACTCAAAACTCAAAACTCAAAACTCAAAACTCAAAACTCAAAACTCCCCCTCTCCCCCTTCCTCTTGCAATCGCCTCTAACAAAAGATACACTTCTTTAAACAATCTTTAGTTTGACGGACACCTGGTCCGAAACGCTGCGGTTTCTTCCCTAGAGGTTCTTTCGCCCCTAGGGTGGTCATCGCAGGTTCTAAAATCTTCACGAAAAGAAAGATCGAACTAAAAACTTTATCTTTAGGAGGAGCGTAGTCGATGGGACTACCTTGGTACCGAGTACATACAGTCGTCCTGAACGATCCAGGTCGCCTGATTTCTGTGCATCTAATGCACACTGCCCTTGTAGCAGGCTGGGCTGGTTCGATGGCTTTATACGAACTAGCAATTTATGACCCCAGTGACCCAATCCTTAACCCCATGTGGCGTCAAGGTATGTTCGTGATGCCGTTCATGGCACGTTTGGGTGTCACTGGTTCTTGGAATGGCTGGAGCGTCACGGGGGAAACTGGAGTAGACCCCGGATTCTGGTCATTTGAAGGTGTCGCCGCTGCTCACATTATTCTGTCTGGGATGTTATTCCTAGCCGCAGTATGGCACTGGGTTTACTGGGATCTAGAACTTTTTAGAGATCCTCGCACAGGTGAACCCGCCCTCGATCTGCCCAAAATGTTTGGCATTCACCTGTTCTTATCCGGTCTTCTCTGCTTTGGCTTTGGTGCATTTCACCTAACTGGACTATTTGGTCCTGGCATGTGGGTTTCTGACCCATATGGTCTGACTGGTAGTATGCAGCCTGTAGCTCCAGCCTGGGGGCCAGAAGGGTTCAACCCCTATAACCCTGGCGGGATTGTGGCTCATCATATCGCGGCAGGTGTTGTCGGTGTGATTGCTGGTTTGTTCCACTTGAGTGTCCGACCCCCACAAAGGCTATTCAAAGCCCTGCGGATGGGGAATATCGAAACTGTACTATCGAGTAGTATTGCGGCGGTATTCTTTGCTGCTTTCGTGGTAGCGGGTACGATGTGGTTCGGTTCAGCAGCAACACCAATTGAATTGTTTGGACCTACCCGTCATCAATGGGATAACGGTTATTTCCAACAAGAAATTACGCGGCGTGTGGATGCCAGTATCGAAGCTGGTGCTACTCCCTCGGAAGCTTGGGCAGAAATTCCTGAGAAACTGGCATTCTTCGACTATGTAGGCAACTCCCCAGCTAAAGGCGGTTTGTTCCGCACTGGTCCAATGAACAGTGGTGATGGGCTAGCTCAAGTTTGGCTGGGTCATCCAGTCTTTACTGATGCAGAAGGTCGTCAGTTAACCGTCCGTCGCTTACCCAACTTCTTTGAAACCTTCCCAGTCATCTTGACAGATGCCGATGGCATCGTTCGCGCGGATATTCCGTTCCGACGGGCAGAATCAAGATACAGCTTTGAACAAGCTGGTGTTACCGTTCAATTCTACGGTGGGACTTTGGATGGTCAAAGCTTTACAGATCCCATCGATGTCAAACAATATGCTCGTAAGGCACAACTGGGCGAGCCTTTTGAGTTTGACACCAAAACCCTGAACTCTGACGGGGTGTTCCGTACCAGTCCACGCGGTTGGTTCACCTTCGGTCATGCCGTCTTTGCCTTGCTATTCTTCTTTGGTCATATCTGGCACGGTTCCCGGACTCTGTTCCGAGATGTCTTTGCAGGTGTTGAGGCTGACTTAGAAGAGCAAGTAGAATTCGGTCTATTCCAAAAAGTGGGCGACTTCAGTACCCGCAAGATCTAAATTCGCCATCGTTGTGGCAAACTAAAGAGGTTCGAGGAAAAAAAATTTCCTTGACCTCTTTACTTTTTAGTGTTGCTTGGCAAGGTAGACTAGAAGTCGAGCAAATCATTGGGGATTATTAACATGGAAAGCGTTGCTTATATCTTTATCCTGGTCTTGGCACTGGGTGTTCTGTTTTTTGCGATCGCCTTCCGGGAACCGCCTCGGATCGGAAAGTAGTTCGCTCTCAATCAGCAGGCTCTTTCCGAGCCGCTGTTAACCCTTGCGATCGTCAAAAATTTATAGTTTTGTTAAATGCCCTGAGCTGCCAAATTCTATCAGCCCGTTTAGTAACTCTGAATCGGATAGATAGACATCGGCTCAGATTTTCCCATTGGTTTAAGTTTCCACTTCTAGCGTTCTCATTAAATTAATTCAATGAGTAGCCTTTAAGTCCACCAAGAGAAAGGACTTTTTCCTATGCGATGTCCCTATTGTCAGCACACTGACAGCCGGGTTCTAGAATCCCGCGCCACAGAAGCAGGACAAAGTGTTCGACGACGTAGAGAGTGCTTGGAATGCAAGCACCGCTTCACGACTTACGAGCGGATTGAATTTGTCCCTGTAACTGTGATCAAACGAGATGGCAAGCGGGAATCCTTTGACCGCTCCAAGTTATTGCGTGGAATTATACGTGCTTGTGAGAAAACAGGCATCCCCCAAGGACGTTTAGAAGCTTTGGTGGATGAGATTGAAGCTGAAGTTCAGCAGGGATTTGGACGAGAAGTCACCAGCAATGAAATTGGCGAGTTGGTACTCCAATACCTGCGCGGTGAGAGTGAAGTGGCTTATGTGCGTTTTGCCTCTGTCTATCGTAAATTTCAAGGCATCCGCGATTTTGTTGAGACATTAGACGATCTCAAAAATGAGCCGGAGTTAACAGACATCTCAACATCCTCCCCAACTATCGCTGCTGATTTGGATTGTGAGGACTGGGAAACATCGGTATCCGCAATCGCACCCTGATGACCAAGAATAGGAAGAGAAATCTGCTTAATTTAACTCAGATCGGTTGTGAATCCCCATTTGAGTTATAATTGTTTGTCTGGACTTACGATCGCCTGTCTAGACTTCTATATGAGAACCTTAGACAAAAGGTTCTCACTAAAGATGCTGAAAAGTCTACACAGCCCAGAGTTCTTGGGTTTTAGGTAACTTCTGAGAAAACTTGATAGTTCTTTGAAGCTCTGTCTTTCGGTGTAGTACCGATCAATGCCTTGGGGGTATCTCCAAGGCTATGCGGGATACCGCGTTTGTCAGTAGTAACACTTCTGGCAATGTTGTACTAACGATATCCTTTCATGGCAGCCATCGATGACCATCAGGATATCTAGGTTAAAAGTATCAGGCATACTCATTAAGGAGATCAAACAAGGAAACACAACATACATGGTCAGTCAGAAAACAAGCACGATAGATATTGGCTTCACTCACGACGATTTTGCTGCTCTCCTCGATAAATACGATTATCACTTCAGTCCCGGTGATATTGTCGCTGGTACTGTATTCAGTTTGGAGCCAAGAGGCGCTCTGATTGACATTGGTGCTAAAACTGCCGCATATATTCCCATTCAGGAGATGTCAATTAACCGTGTTGACAGCCCTGATGAAGTATTACAGTCAAATGAGACGCGAGAATTCTTCATTCTGACGGACGAGAATGAAGATGGACAACTAACTCTTTCTATCCGCCGCATTGAGTATATGCGGGCTTGGGAGCGGGTGCGTCAACTCCAAACCGAAGACGCTACGGTGCGCTCTCTCGTTTTTGCTACCAACCGAGGTGGGGCGCTAGTGCGGATTGAAGGGCTGCGCGGCTTTATTCCGGGTTCTCACATCAGTACCCGCAAGCCGAAGGAAGATTTAGTTGGAGAAGAATTACCACTAAAATTCTTAGAGGTTGATGAAGATCGTAACCGTCTGGTACTATCTCACCGCCGTGCGCTAGTTGAGCGGAAGATGAACCGCTTAGAAGTCGGTGAAGTGGTGATTGGCTCGGTGCGCGGGATTAAGCCTTACGGTGCTTTTATTGATATTGGCGGCGTTAGCGGGTTGTTGCACATTTCTGAGATTTCTCACGATCATATTGATACTCCCCATAGTGTCTTCAATGTTAATGATGAAGTTAAAGTCATGATCATTGATTTGGATGCAGAAAGAGGTCGGATTTCTCTGTCAACCAAGCAGTTAGAGCCGGAACCTGGGGATATGATTAATAATCGCGATCGCGTTTATGATAAAGCGGAAGAGATGGCAGCAAAGTATCGCGAAAAAATGCGTGCCCAACAGGAAACTGCTAATCCTCAAGCTCAACCGGAATCTGAACCTGAACTTCCAGAGATTGAAGAGATCGATATCGTACCTGCGGTTGAAGATTAATAGTTTAATTTATATTTGATAAGGGTATTTGATATACCCAGCAATTAAAAGAGGGAAAACCCCTCTTTTTTTTTATATCTAATCGCGAATAAGCTACAGGGCACTTACAGCAGATTGCAGGTTTATGAAGTACACCTCAGAAACCCGGTTTCTTTGAGAA
>NZ_JAMZMM010000063.1 GCF_024178385.1 Limnofasciculus baicalensis BBK-W-15
ACTCCCCACTCCCCCAATCAATCGGGTTGTCAATTTCAGGATAGTGGTGTGAGAGTACCCGAAACCTGATACATTTAGCCAGTATCGGCAAGCAAAATTTTTGGTTCAAGTATGAAAGTTGTGGTGATTGGGGGCGATGGCTATTGTGGTTGGGCTACCGCGCTCCATCTTTCTAACAGAGGATATGAAGTCAGCATTATCGATAACCTGGTGCGCCGCTACTGGGATGTCCAACTCGGTGCGGAAACACTGACTCCCATCGCTTCGATTCAGCAGCGTATTCAGCGATGGCGAGATCTCACTGGTAAATCTATCGACTTGTTTATTGGCGACATCACCGATTACGATTTCCTGATTAAAGCACTCCACAAGTGCGAACCGGAGGCAATTGTACACTTTGGCGAACAACGATCGGCTCCTTTCTCGATGATCGATCGCGAACATGCTGTCCTGACTCAAGTCAATAATGTCGTAGGCACGCTCAACATATTGTATGCTATGCGACAAGATTTCCCAGATTGCCATTTGGTTAAGCTGGGGACGATGGGCGAATATGGTACGCCTAATATTGATATCGAAGAAGGCTACATCACTATCGAACACAACGGGCGGAAAGATACTTTACCCTATCCCAAACAGCCAGGAAGTTTCTACCACCTTAGTAAAGTCCATGACAGCCATAATATTCACTTTGCTTGCAGAGTTTGGGGCTTACGGGCTACAGACTTGAATCAGGGGGTTGTTTATGGTGTCCTGACAGAAGAAACTGGCATGGATGAGATGCTAATTAACCGCCTAGACTATGATGGCGTATTTGGTACAGCCCTCAACCGTTTCTGCATTCAAGCCGCCATCGGTTATCCTTTAACTGTATACGGGAAAGGCGGACAAACTCGCGGATTTTTGGATATTCGGGATACGGTTCGATGTATGGAAATTGCGATCGCAAATCCCGCAGATCCCGGTAAATTCCGCGTCTTTAATCAGTTTACTGAACTTTTCAGTATTGGCGATTTAGCGGAAATGGTACAGAAGGCGGGGATAAAAATGGGACTTGATGTCGCAATCAATAATATCGACAATCCCAGGGTTGAGCTAGAACAACACTATTTCTATGCAAAAAACACTAGTCTCTTGAGTTTAGGTTTAGAACCTCACTATTTGTCTGATTCTCTGCTTGATTCTTTACTCAATTTTGCCCAAAAGTATAAGGATCGTGCGGACAAAGAGCAAATCTTACCCAAGGTTTCTTGGAGAAGATAGTTATTGGTTGTTGGTTATTGGTTGTTAGTTGTTAGTTATTGGTTATTGGTTATTGGTTATTGGGTATAAAGAACAACAAACAACAAACAACTAATAACAAACAACTAACAACTAATAACAATACATGAGGAATTAATGGAGTGAAACAACGACAAATTATTCTATTATTTCTTGTTGTTATACCCGGTTTCGTTGCTGCTGCTATAAGTGGATTTTTCTTATTCCCAGATTGGACAGCACTAGATGCTAGCCACAGACAATATCAGCAACTAGCTCGATCTCCATCCTCAACTATACGTGACTTGTCAATTGCCCAAGCAGGGGAAAATAGACATAGAATAAATTGTTTCGCTGAAGGGATTGGTGTATTGTTAGGTGGGGTAATTACTGCTATTGGCATTCATGGTATTTGTACCCTGCCTGACAAACAATCTTAAAGCATCAATTCAGCTAAAGTCAGACTCGCCATTCCCCGAAATAGTTCTCAGTTTTGAATTAAAACTCAAAACTCAAAACTCTCTTCCCCATCCCCCGTAATAGTTCTCAGTTTTGAATTAAAACTCAAAACTCAAAACTCAAAACTCAAAACTCTCTTCCCCCTTTATGCGGATAGCCTTATTTACTGAAACATTTTTACCCAAAGTTGATGGCATCGTGACGCGCCTGCGCCACACAGTAGAACATTTGCAGCGTAACGGCAATCAGGTGCTGGTTTTCTGTCCTGATGGTGGACTAAAAGAATATAAAGGCGCTAAAATTTACGGTGTTTCGGCTTTCCCATTACCCCTATATCCAGAACTTAAATTAGCCCTGCCACGCCCAACTATTGGCAAAGCTTTAGAGAAATTTAAGCCAGATTTAGTTCATGTAGTAAATCCAGCAGTATTGGGTTTGGGAGGACTATATTATGCCAAGGCACAGCAAATTCCCACTATCGCGTCTTACCATACTCATTTACCTCAGTATCTCCATCATTATGGGTTAGGCATTCTCGAACCTGTCTTGTGGGAATTAATTAAGGTAGTTCATAATCAAGCACAGCTCAATTTATGCACCTCAACGGTAATGGTAGAGGAATTGAGAGGGCATGGGGTAGAAAGATTAGACTTATGGCAAAGGGGTGTAGATACCGAGACATTTCACCCAGACTTAGCATCTGTTAAAATGCGATCGCATCTTTCCCAGGGACACCCAGAAAGCCCCTTGCTCCTTTATGTCGGGCGACTGGGGGCAGAAAAAGAAATCGAACGAATTAAGCCCGTAATGGCAGCCATCCCCGGCGCTCGTTTAGCATTAGTGGGTGATGGTCCCAATCGTAGTAATCTAGAAAAACATTTTGCTGGAACTCCGACTAATTTTGTCGGGTATCTCAAAGGGAAAGAATTGGGGGCAGCTTATGCTTCTGCTGATGCCTTTATTTTTCCTTCGCGGACAGAAACATTGGGATTAGTGTTATTGGAAGCAATGGCAGCAGGTTGCCCGGTAGTCGCCGCCCGATCTGGAGGAATTCCTGATATCGTTACAGATGGGGTCAATGGTTACATGTTCGATCCTACAGATGAAGAAGGCGCGATCGCGGCAACAGTGCATCTCTTCGAGCAAAAAGCAGAGCGGGAAACTCTGCGGCAAAATGCTAGGGCAGAAGCAGAAAGGTGGAGTTGGGCTGCGGCTACCCGTCAGTTGGAAAATTATTACAAATCAGTGGTTTTTTCTCAGTCTATGTCATCTGCTGCTTGAAATGGGGAGGGGAGGATGGGGAGTGGGGAATCGATTCAGAATCATTCTGCCTCATTTTCTATTTCTATCCCTCTTCTGTCACTCTCCGGATTCAAGAAATAAGAAATTAGACAGATTATCCAGAAGAATAAAATGGTTGAAATTGATTAATTGCACTAATTAGATTATTAAATCCCCGCAACAAGTTAGAATTAGGAAAGTTTTTATACTCGGCACAATATTTGTCTATCACCGAGACTGTCGAATCTGGATCTCTGGCTAGATGTTTGAGGATTTGTAGTTCTACATCCATTGTTCTACCTCCATCCTAGCATTTTTATTTTCTAACTCCTTGATTAATAATACCCGGAAAGTGACAGAAGAGGGGTATCGAAATGAACCACAGGTGCAACTCACACTCCTGACTTGGATGGCGAAGCTAGACTAAGTAGGAAGTCAAAGTGGACAGAGTATTCTGGTATTCCAGTATTGGAATTCTCCTTCTTCTGCAATGTGGCAGAGGGTGGGCACTCCCCCCTAGAGAAGTTGAAAAGCTGATGATTACGTTAGTGGGGAGTGCCCACCCTACCGTTACTGAAACTGGTGCAAGATCTGAGTTGAAACAAAATTGGGACGTATTCTCAGCTTATCAAGAGAATTTGAGCTTTATTTGGGCTTGAAATTTGTTTAAGTCCCGTTAGCTCAACCTCACCCAGCCATGTAAAATTTTGTAAAGTATCGATCGGCTAGACTAATTAAATAACAGAAGCTTCCGCTGGAGTAAAGAATATATATATAACGGCGCATCTACAGACCAAATCCTAAGTATAGCTGTTTCACAGCCACCAAATATGACACTTTCCAACACGGGTAGTGTTCTCGCTACACTCACCCAATTAACCCAACTCAATCGCACCAGTGTTTTAGCTAGCAAAGTTAAAGACGCATCCTTTCCCGAATTCATCTGTTTGTTAGACTTCATCACCGCCGAATTTCAGCAATTTTTGCGGGCGTTGGAGATGATCAACCACGATGCTCTAGAAACTATGCTAGAGCAAGTGATGGATGCCTTTACCGTAAAAATTGGTCAAATCCTCCAAGCAGATCTTACCACTATTTTTCTGGTAGACACTGATAAAGGTCAATTGTGGGGAAAACTACCCCAAAATAATACCAACGCCGATAGAGAAATTCGTATTCCCCTCAATCTTGGTTTAGTAGGCCATGTTGCCACAACTGGCGAATCTTTAAATATTCCAGATGCTTACAACCACTCACTATTTAATCAAGAAGTTGATGAGCGCCCTGGTTATCGTACCAAATCCCTCTTGTGCTTGCCGATTGTCAACAGCAGTAAAAAGGTAGTTGCTGTGGTGCAGCTATTAAATAAAGCAGGGGAAGTACCCTTTGATACTAAAGACGAAGAAAGCTTCCGAGATATTGCCAATTCCATTGGGATTATTCTGGAAACTTGCCAATCTTTTTACATGGCTGCTCGCAATCAACGAGGGGCGGCTGCACTATTAAAAGCGACGCAATATCTAGGTCAAAGTTTGGACTTAGAAGCGACACTTCGTCTAGTAATGGATCAAGCCCGGGAACTGATGCAGGCAGATCGATCTACTCTATTTATGCTAAGTAGAGAAAGGGGGGAACTCTGGAGTAAAGTAGCGACAGCAGATGGCGCAACTTTCATGGAAATTCGCATTCCAGCTAATCGCGGCATTGCAGGTTATGTTGCCTCAACTGGTCAATTATTAAATATTCCAGATGCCTATAAAGATCCCCGATTCGATCCGAGTACTGACCAAAGAACAGGGTATGTGACAAGGAATATCCTTTGTATGCCTGTGTTTAACTCCGAAGGTCATTTAATTGGCGTTACTCAGCTAATTAATAAAAACCAAGGTAGCTTCACTAATTCTGATGAAGAGTTTATGCGGGCGTTTAATATTCAGGCAGGTATTGCTCTGGAAAATGCTAAACTTTTTGAGAATGTTCTCCTGGAAAAACAATACCAGAAAGATATATTGCAAAGTCTTTCTGATGCGGTAATTTCTACAGATATGCAGGGGCGAATTGTCACTATTAATGATGCTGCTTTAGGCTTGTTAGGTTTTCCCCTCCAGCAAGTTGATGGAAAAAATCGACTCTTGTGGGAGGGTAAACTCATCGGTCGTTATGTCTGGGATGTTGTACCGATTGATAGTCTGAAAGGACGTTTGCAGGAGAGTTTGACTACGGGTAATAAGTATTATTTGCCAGAGCAAAGTTTGACTGTTGGGTTGGTGAAATATCCTGTGACTGGAGTTGTAAATGAGGGAAACAGGCAGGATGCCTCTTCTACGATATTGGGAGATAAGGAGGAATTGCTTAATGGTGAAATTAAGTCTCAGTCTAGCGATGATAATAGTCTCTATATTCTGGCTATTCCTAAGAGCGACGATCCAAATATTTATATCCCTTGGAATGAAATATCTTGGAATTTACAATCCTCAACTTATCTGACTAAGGATGCCATCCAGGAAATTGAACGGAGTATTAATTTAACAGTTAATCCTCTAACTAATCCACAAGGAAAGGTGCGGGGTGGTTTGGTGGTTTTGGAAGATATTAGCCGGGAAAAACGGCTCAAAACTACCATGTATCGCTATATGACTCCTGGTGTAGCCGAGCAGGTTTTGGCGTTGGGTGAAGATGCCCTGATGGAGGGAAGTAAAAAAGATGTCACTATTCTATTTTCTGATATCCGGGGTTATACGACTCTGACGGAAAATTTAGGTGCATCTGAGGTGGTTTCTCTACTGAATAAATATTTTGAAACAATGGTGGAGGCGGTTTTCAATCATGAAGGTACTTTGGATAAATTTATTGGGGATGCTTTAATGGCGGTGTTTGGCGCACCTCTACCTTTGAAAGAAAATCATGGCTGGATGGCGGTAAAATCAGCGTTGGATATGCGCTGGCGTTTGGCTGAGTTTAATGAACCGCGATTATTGAATCATCAACCCCTAATTCATATTGGGATTGGGATTAGCTCCGGAGAGGTGGTATCTGGTAATATTGGTTCCCATAAACGGATGGATTATACCGTAATTGGGGATGGAGTCAACCTCAGCGCTCGTTTGGAAAGTGTGACGAAAGAGTATGGGTGCGATATTATCTTGAGTGAGTTTACCTATAACTTGTGTCGCGATCGCATTTTCGTCCGGGAGTTAGATAAAATCAGAGTGAAGGGCAAGAATCAAGCGGTTAGTATTTATGAGTTGATTGGGGAAATTGAAATGCCCCTCAATGATGCCACTCAAAAGTCTTTGGATTTTTACGCAGCAGGGCGCAAAGCTTACATTAATCGGGACTTTTCTCAGGCTATTACCTACTTTGAAGAGGCGCGTCAATTAAAGCCGAGGGATCAACCTATTATGATTCATTTGGAGCGTTCAAAAAATTATCTGGATAATCCACCTCCAGATTTTTGGGATGGGGTTCATACAATGACTACTAAGTAGTTTATTTGAAGTTACTTTCAAATAGCTAAAACTCACCTCTCCCCCAACCCCTCTCCTAAGAGGCGAGGGGAGTTACTTTAATTTATTCTTTTCTCGCTGAAAGAATAAATATTGGAGAGGATATATCTGTAGGGTGTGTTATGCGGAGCTAACGCACCATTACTACTATATGTAGTTTGGCTCCCTAAGTTATGTTCATTTTGAAGTCACTTCATCATCACAGCTTCCTACCCACCGACATTCCTTTTTTTTGTCATCCCTAGCCGCGAGAAGAAATGGCGATTTATCTTTAATGTTAAAGGTAATCTGAGTTATCCTCCCACTGAAGATGAAAAAAGGTGAGGTATTTAGTGATGAAGCCTGATAACTAGTGAAACTTTGACATACCTGGATAAATACAATGGGTAATGCCATAGTCATACTCAATACTTTATTATTCATTTTTCTCCTGTCATAATTAGTGAATGATTCCGTTCTTTTTTATATACATATTCTTTAATAATTCCTGGAAATCAGGACGATTATGCTATAGTTTTGTAAAGATATGATGTATTTAATTGTATTGACATCAAATCGGCCCCATTTGTTTCCATCATAGAAAAAATGATCAAGCTGTAGGTAGCAAATATTACACTTATTAACACCGTGGATACCTTACAATATCGTCAAAAAGTGCGACAACACCAATTCACCGATCTCAAAAACCCGGTTTCTCCAAGAAACCGGGTTTTTTAACCCCTATAGGCGGATAAAGCCATCGCAGTTGTACAGATTCTCGCTTTAAAGTAAAATCAAACTGTTGCTTGTTATTTGTTGTTTATTGATATTCATTGAATATAATCTATCATCTCTATAACAATCTACAAGGGTATCTGAGCCAATTGCCATCTAACAACCAACAACCAACAACCAATAACCAATAACCAATAACCAATAACCAATAACCAATAACCAATAACCAACAAATGAACGATAACCAACAAATGAACGATAACATAAAATCTAATTACTTAGAGATTCAAAGAGCAAAAATCCATTATCTGGAAGATGGAGAATCCGCAACCAAATCTGTACTTTTTCTCCATGGTGCAAGTTTTAGCGCCCAGACTTGGCAGGAAATAGGTAGTTTAAAACTACTAGCAGAAAAAAGTTATCGAGTGGTGGCAATAGATCTCCCAGGATATGGCACTTCCCAGAATAAATTCACCTCTCATCCAGAATTTTTGCGAGAATTGATCCAGGAATTAAATTTACAGAAACCTATTTTAGTGTCTCCCTCTATGAGTGGAGGATACAGCCTGCCTTTTATCGTTAAATATGCAGAAAAATTAAGCGGATTTGTGCCTATTTCACCCGTAGGTATTCCCGGCTTTTCCCAGCAACTGCAAGGAATTACACTCCCTACCCTAGCGATTTGGGGCAGTAATGATGGTATTGTTCCAGTAGCTCAAGCAGATCTTTTATTGGAAATGATGCCAAATGCTCGTAAAATACTTTTACAAAATGCAGGCCATGCTTGTTATATGCGAGCAACTGATGAGTTTCATAAACAATTGCTCCATTTTATAGAAAGTGTTTATTAGGAAATTGGAAATGCTCCTTTAAATTTCAAGCAAAAATTCCTGCTGAAATCAGTAGGCGTGTTCAATTTACGGAGCAATATTAATTTTTTAGTTAGATTGAGGTTTTCTAGATGGGATTGGTATTGTTTGTCCCGTATAAACAGAGAGAACTTCACCATAACCACTCACCTCAATTTTGCCATCTTTGACAGATACTAAAGTCCATTCACTCGTGCCAATAAGTTCTCCCACATTTACTCTTTTAGTATTACCATCTATCTCAAATAAAGCAGCAGAATTATCTCCTAGTTGAATCATTCCTATTAAAACAATCTGAAGATTGGGTATTGGGGATTGACTCTCAATAGTGGGTGTTGAAGATGGTATCGGGCGATTGAGAATTGGGGTTGGTAGTGGAATACTGGCTTCTGGCAATTGTCTTGGCAGAATGATTGGTGTGGCGGGTTCCCCTAGTAAGGGCACTTGTCTTCTTGATTGCGGGGGAGCTGACCTCACTAGTGGTTGAGATCTCGACGATGTTGGTATTCCTAATATTAGAGGTGTTGCCGCCCTTGAAGATACTGGTTGCGATCGCGCTACTGTAACAGTTAATATTGGTATTCCTCTCGTGCCGCTCAGTGAAGCTCCCAGTAAATTAGTCCGATCCAGATTAGCATTAGTCAAGTAAGCATTATGAAGATTTGCTCGACTTAAATTAGTACCACTCAAATTTGCTCTACTCAAGTCAGCTTGGCTCAGATTAGCACCACTGAGATTAGCACCACTGAGATTAGCATCAACAAGAATAGCCAAACTTAAATCTACTCCCCTCAAATCAGCATTCTTGAGATCGCATCCCGTACATTCTTTAGTTTCCAGTAACCGCTTAACATCTTCAGGATTTCCTGCTTGAGTTGGAGTTGCAAATCCCAGCGTAGAAACAATCGCAGCCGCTAACAGATTTTTGAGTTTAATCATCAAGACACCTCTGTACCTCTATGTTAAAAAGATAATATCTTATATTTGCCCAAATTACCCATTATGATATCCCACCCAAACACCATCAAACCAACCCTTACCGCTGGACAACTACGTCGAGTCCACCATATCGCCTTAAACGTGTGCGACATGGAAGCATCGCGCCACTTTTACGGGGATATACTTGGACTCCATCAACTTACAGGAGAAGAAGTTCCCAGTACATTAAAAGAGTTAGTAGCCGCTGGGAAAGTGACCAATTTTATTACTCCAGATGGCACTATTTTAGATTTATTTTGGGAACCAGAATTATCACCCCCTAACCCCGATCCTTACCGCCAATTTACCCGCGCCAATCACTTAGCTTTTGATATCGCGCCAGAGTTATTTGATGGAGCAGTTGAAGTCTTAAAACAGCATCAAATTATTATAGACCATGGTCCAGTAACTCGCCCTACTGGAAGGGGGATTTATTTCTACGATCCAGATGGCTTTATGATAGAAATTCGCTGCGATCCAAAAGTCTAAAAACCTAACCCCCCAGCCCCCTCAATTGAAAACCCCTACCATTCACGGCAGGGGTTTTCAGATTAGAGTCTTGATTGTCAGGAGGGTTTAATTCTTGGCAAGATATCAACACCCTGAAATTCAGATTAAATTAGGTGTCACACTAAGGCATGGGATGGAATAGCAGATCCGGGAAAAAGCGGTTAAACTCAATCAAAATTCCCGCTGTAAAGGTTAACCAACCCGCGATTAAAACCGGAGCCAGGGTGAGGTACTTGACGAAATATTGCATCGATATTTCTCCTAAAAAGGGTTTGTAGGTTAATCGATTTTCGACCTTGGATATTGGATTTATCGCCTAAGCTTTTAAATCCAATATACCCAAATTAAAAAATCAGAACTAGCGAGGTGATACGGTAATCTCGTTATCTTTGGCAAACATATTACCAGAGAGGTATTCTTGCACAGCAGCTAGAGGCCATGCAAAGCCGAAGAGCATTTTGCTGAATGCCAAAGGTACATCGATGATGATTTCTTTTTCTTCTGCATCCGGTCCTTTTTTGATGGCTTGGAGATAAGAACGACCAACCCAACCAATCCAGCCCGTGATATACAAAAAGAGAATACTAGGAATCAAAAAGTCACCAGCGCGGCTCAAACGACCATCCACAATCAAGTGGGGTAATCCTTCTTCTCCGCACAAAGCCTCAGAATAACGAGCAAATCGGTTTGCTCCTGAGTTGGGATCGCCAGTAGTATTGAGAGCTGCAGCAGCCCGTTGCTGAAAAGCAGCCGATTCGCTGCAAGGGGTAAGATTGTCTAGATCGGCAGAAGCAGGGCTGACGAAACTAAACCATATCGTGACGGCAAAAAGCAGAGCCAACAATCTTCGCATAGACTTGTTCCTTTGTTACAAAATCGTCTACCTGGGATAACATTTTAAGCATCAAGGGGTTATCCCGTTACAGAATCACGGTTGACCTTTATAAAACTTCATCTTTCTTCTTGTCTGCCACCATCCCTGTTTCCGTCTCTTCCCCTGGGAACCCTACCACACCCTGATTTATTGAGAATTTAGGTTTGGTCTCGGTTTATATAGTATTTTGGGAAAAAAGGCAATCTTGAGAGGGAATAAAATAAATGAGAGGAATCTTCGATCGACTATACAAAAGATCCAATTCCTTGGCACACTTACTGCAATCTGCTTGCCACAGGGCAACGCTATCGCTATTCTTCTTCCTGATGATTGGCGGATTTTTGGCTGCGCCCGCCTACGCCACTGGTGTCTATGAAATGCCTATCGTCAGCGCGGGGGAACCCACTTGGGTGATTGACAAATCGGAAGTCATCAGCCGCCTGAATGAAGGGGCATTGAGTAATACTTTGGAGGAGTTAGCCAAAAAGACTGGTAATGAAGTGAGGCTGGTGACGTTTCGCCGCCTAGACTACGGTGAGACAGCGACTAGCTTTGCCAAAGGATTGTTTAAAACATGGTATCCGACACCGGAAGCCCAAGCCAATCAAACCCTACTGGTTATTGATACTCTCACCAATACCACTGGTATTGTGACAGGGGAAACCGTCAAGTCAATTATGCCTGACGAAATTGCTGATAGTGTAGCATCGGAAACTGTAATGGTTCCTCTCCGTGAGGATAACAAGTACAATCAGGCATTTTTAGATGCTAGTGTCCGTTTAGCTACTGTACTTTCTGGCGAACCCGATCCCGGTCCTCCTGTTGTGGAAGACAAGGTTCAGGTAGCTGGTACTTTTACCACTGCTGAAGAAACTGATACCAAAAATTCTACCATCTGGGTTGTTGTCTTATTGATTGTGGCTACAGTTGTCCCGATGGCGACTTACTGGTTTTATCAGAGTTATTCTGGAGGTTAGAGGTTAGAGGTTAGAGGGGATTAGACTATTAATAGTTCCCTCTTACCTGTTCTATTTTAACTGGACTGACTAGTCTTGAATATAGTCTTTTCCAGAAATTAAAGCAAACTCAGCCCGGACAAACTCCCTTCCTAAATAAGCAGCATGATCTAGCATTGTTACCGGACAGGGTTGAGTTTCTTCAAAAATCTTAACGGAAAGTTCCTTAGCTGTTCTCCCTGTAAATACAGTAGAGTGGGTTCGTTCAACTTTACCTTTTGCGGGGATGACTTCTCCTGTATCGGGATTAACGGCTAAACCGCGATCGTCGATTACATTAGTAAAATGTTTAGCACAAATTAGTCCTCCATCTCCATCGACATAGATCAGAAAATATCCGCCTGGATCGAGATCGATATGACGCTTGGATAGTTCGTTATCAATTGTACTAAGGGATTCGGCTGTTTGAGTCATATTCCGCGATGCTTGATATGCGTGACTGTTTTGGTGATGCTACACCTAATCAGACTCAATCTTAGTCTACTTTTGTCCAGAAAAGGAGCCTCAAAATGACTGAATAACGCTTAACATCAGCAAAACACCACCATGTTTTAGTAGTTGTCTGCCTCAACCGCATCCACCTAGACGGCTATACTAGTCCAGATACTGCGATCGCAAAATTGATTGAGATGGGCTACAATCCAGAATTGCGCTATCAACTAAACCTCACTATCCATAGAAATCTCCCGCTTACTAAACGGTAAATCCTGATTAATTGCATCAATCTCCTCTTCTTCCATCTCATTAATCTCCCCAATATAATGCCGTAAAATCTGAGTCATTCGTTGATTGTAAAAGCGGTGGAGGCTGTGGTTAGGTGCGGCGGGGAACCCTCGCCGTCTCTTATGTTGCCCACCTGCACCAGGATCGAACATCTGAATGCCATTTGCGATCGCCCACTCAATCGGTGTATAGTAGCAAGTATCGAAATGGAGGCAATCAAATTCTGCCAAACAGCCCCAATATCGACCGTATAGTTGGTCGCCTTTATTGATACAAAAGGATAATCCGACGGGATGTTGAGGATTCTGCTCGTGATAAGCGGCAACTAATAAAACGCGATCGCGATAATTGGGATATAACTGCTCAAAAAACTTCCGAGTCAGATATTTACTCCCCCACATAAACTTATCACAGGTGCTGCTATAAAAATTGTAGATTAACGGAAAGAATGATTTAGGAATATCATCCCCCCTCTTAATTTCTAGATTTAAACCTGTCGATACTACAGCTTTTCTTTCCCTTTTAATATTCCGGCGCTGATTAGCATTAAAAACACTGAGATAGTCATCAAAATTATTAAACCCTTTATTTTGCCAAACATAGCTATGGTGCAGCCAACTAGTAAAACCGTGGCGTTCCATCACAATTCGCCATTCCGGATCTACAAATAAAAAGTGACAGCCGCTCAGGTTATTCTTATCGCAAAAATGATCGATAGCCGCCACCATTATTTCTGTTAACTCATCCTCATCTTCTCCCGGTGCAATTAAGAATCGGTAGCCAGTAGCAGGTGTAAAAGGGGTCATTCCTAATAACTTGGGATAATATTGAATCCCCAAACGGTGGGCTAAATCTGCCCACTGTTGATCGAATACAAATTCACCATAACTATGACCTTTAATATAAAGAGGAGCAACAGCAATTAGTTGTCGTTTTCGCCAGACTGTCAGATGATTTGGTAACCATCCTGTTTTAGGTGTAGCACTTCCCGAAGTTTCCAGATTATTCAACCATTCCCATTCTAGAAATGGTGTTTTAAGAGGTTGGGCGAAGGTATCCCATTCAGTTTGGGGAATATCGGCAATACGGTTAACCCAAGTTATGGAATAGTCAAGTTGACGTTGTTGAAACATTAGATTTTTTACGGTATCTCCAGAGCGATAATTTTCTACGACTGTCGCCAGTTTTCAGTTTGCAAGCCAGGAATTCGGTCAAATTCCCGCTTATTGGCAGTTACCATAATCAGATGATGTTGAAGTGCAGTAGTAGCAATGAGTACGTCGTAAGCACCAATTGGCTGTCCCTGAGATTTGAGGATACTACGAATCTGAGCAGCTTGTTGAGCTTCTAGGATACCGAAGGGAAGGAGGGTAATGGAAGCGAGAAAGCTGTTAATAATGGGTTCAATTTTTTGGGCGCGTTGGGGATTGAGTACCAATCCGTAGCGCAATTCCATCACCGTGATAACGGATATAGCGATGTCGGTGGGTGGTATTTGTTTGAGTCGGAGTTGAGTAGCAGCTTCTCCTTTGATAAAGTCGCTAATGACACAAGTGTCGAGCAAGTAGCGCATTAAAATAACTCCATTTCAGGAGGTGGGAGGAGATCCTCACGGTAAAGCTCAAAAGCTGGGAAGTCTGGAGTCCCTGTATAAGATAGGATAGCATCTGACCACTCTGATACTTTGGTTTTACTGCTTTGAGTAAGTTGCTCAAGAGATTCAAGGATAAAGTTTTCCAGGGAAATATTGAGTTGGTTAGCGCAGCGGGCAAGGTGTTGTTCTAGTTCGTCGGGGAGTTGAATTGTGATTTGCATTAGATTTCCTCCTTTGAGGTTATTATATAACAATCTTCAATGATTGGTAAGATTAACCTTGTGAAAATAGATTACATCTATCGTCTCTACATCTCACGAATCACCCAGAATTTCTATAACTGATTGAGAGTTGTTTTATCTCGTTGCCGTCGATAGTGGAGAAATACTTCCTGGTTAATTCTTTCTACCTCCAATAATTCCAAATGCTTTGCTAATTGTGCGACAAATCCCTCACCCCCTACAGGAGTTGGTGCTGTTGCACCACCTAAAATTAAGGGACAAATCGTTAACCAGACTTCATCAATTAAATCGACAGCTAGTAGAGATGCTACTAATTCACCGCCACCTAATACAGCTAAACGTTGGATGCCCATTTCCATTAGTTTTTGGCAAGCATCGTGCCAATCAATTCTACCTCCATCGGATTGAACGACCAAAATTTGCTCAAAACTACTACTTCCTGAATCCTGTTTTTCTTGCCATTGTTTAGCACCAACTGACGTAGTTAGTAACCAGCGAGGAATCTGTTGCCGAAAAAAACGTAACTGAGGGTCAAATTTAGCAGAATGAGAGCAAACAATCTGTACGGGTTGAGGTGTCATCCCTTGTTGGCTTCTCAGTTCTAACAATTGGGGATTAGATACAGTTAGAGTTGTACCATAGGCGCGGAGGGTTCCCGCACCGAACAAAACCCCGTCAGCCAAAGCCACTTGTTTTTCCAAATGAGCTAGATCCGCACTGGAGGAGAAGCGGGCAGGCGATCGCATTACATCAGCAATCTTACCATCTACACTCATGGCAAGGACTACTGTCATCTGGATTCTATTGATGGTAGCGTCTTCAGGCATAAAACTAGAGATGTTTCCAAGGTAGGGATAATACAGCAGATTGCAGGTTTATGAAGTACATCTCAGAAACCGGGTTTCTTTGTACCTCAGATACCTAAAAATTGCTGTAAAAGCCAAGATTCATCGATAATTTAACGGGGAGTTAAAGATTGTTATCATGAAAACCTGTCACCTTTGTCTTAACATTGTTGAAAGTTTGCCATTGAAGATAGAGGATGGAATAGTCCCCATTATCACATTCCCCGTCAACAACCAGCCATTAAATCCGCTGATTGAGGCAAGGTAAAACCCTCTCTTGGGCATCCACCAACCAAACTGATTGCCAGAATTGGCTTTAAGGTGTTAAATTTATTCGTTTATCAAAAGTTTTCAATGGTCTCTAGGTTATTCTATATTAATGTCCTCTTTCAACTAGTCAAGCACTGATGTCAATTCAGTACCAAGTCAATCGCCGACACGATTAAATAGCCCGACTGGGCTTTCTCCTTCAATTACTACCAGATGCCCTATGGCTAATCCAGGTCAATCCTCCTTTCGTCGCATCCTACTCTCCCGCCTGTTACTCCTAAGCGTACCAGTTTTATTAACAGGGGTTTACGTTACCTATAGAAAAGCACGTTCGACTCTTTTGGAAACTGCTCGCCACAATCTCACTGAAAGTGCTGAGGCAAAAGCTGAGAATATTAACCAATCAATTGCTGCGCTAAAAGTTAACCTATTGACGGCAAGTGAATCTGTGGTGCTACAGTCTCAGTCAACAGAAGCTTATCAAGAATTTATTAATCGACTTGCCAAACAATTACCTACCAAAATTGATTGCATAGAGTTGAGTGATATCCAGACAAAAAAAATCGTTGCGAGTACCTGTGGATATCAATTACCCTTGAGTCAGTCAGCGAGTTCGTCTTGGTTAGCTCAGGAAAAAAGTAAATTAGACTTAGAGCCTTCTCAGGTTTATGTGACACCAGTATTACCAGAGAAATCACCAGCCGCAGCGACGGACAAAGTTCATCAAACAAAATCTAACAGTCAACTCACATTACTTTTTAGTGCGCCGATTTATAATAACGTCGGTCAACTGAAATATGCTCTAAGTATTCAATCAAATCTCCTCCAGCACAAGAAATTGGAGTCGGGTTCCTTAGTTGGCTATCCAGTAGTAATTAGTCAGGATGGCACTATCCTAGCTCATCCGCTACAGGAACGTATAGGCAGAAATATTGCCCAGGAAGCAGATGTAGCCAGACTGGAATCTGCTGTCAAAAATGCCATCGCAGGTAGGCAAAATTTTCAACATCTCTTCTCCTTTGACAAAAATGGTGTAGAATTCATTGCTGGTTACACTGCGATTGATAGTCCAGTTACCAGCGAGGATAACCAAAAATGGACAATTTTAGCTGTCACTAGTTTAGATAGTGCCCTATCAGGTTTGAAAGATATTCAGCAAGTGTTATTTATTCTAACTTGCTGCTTAATGATAGTCAGCTTTTTGGTAACACTTTACGTTGCTCGCGACATAGCACTCCCTGTAGAAAAACTGAGAGACTATGCCATCAATGAATCAGATCTTCAATCGAAAGATCGTATTCCGCAAAACTTTAAAATCCGGGAATTGAATGAATTATCTAAAGCTCTTGATGAGATGATCGAACGCATTAAAAAGGGAGCGGAAGAAGTTGAAACTGCATGGAAAGAAGCCCAAGAAGCTAATAAACTCAAGAATGAGTTTCTCGCCAGCACTTCCCACGAATTAAGAACACCACTTAATGGCATTATTGGCTGTATCCGGCTGGTAAAAGATGGCTTCTGCGATGACAGAGAGGAAGAAATAGATTTTTTACAGCGAGCAGATGATGCCGCTCTTCACCTGTTAGGAATTATTAATGATATTCTTGATATTGCCAAGATGGAATCAGGTAAACTAACGGTGGAAATTGAGCCATGCGATTTGCGTAAAGTCCTGGATGAAGTGATTAATTTACAGGAAGTTCCTATTCAAAATAAAGGGATTGAGTTTAATATCAAAGACTTGCATGAAGTGATTCCGATTTATGCAGATCCAGCTAAACTTAAACAAGTCCTGATTAATGTGGTTGGCAATGCCACTAAATTTACTGATTCTGGTAGCATTACAATTAATACACGGATAGAACCCATAAGAGATAAAAATCAGGAAAATAGCTCTAACCTGCCAATAGGAATCGAACATAGCTCCTCTTGCGTAATTGTTACCGTTAGAGATACAGGAATTGGTATTGATCCCGCTCAACAGTCTAAACTTTTTCGTCCTTTTGTGATGGTTGATGGTACAACGACTCGCAAATATGGGGGGACTGGACTTGGTTTGGCTATTTCCCGAAATTTAATGGAAATGATGAATGGTACTATTACCCTATTTAGTGAGGGAAATGGCAAAGGTTCGATTGTTGAAATTACTTTGCCAATTATCGATTTTAGATCGGAAAGCAGCGATAAAATTGTCAGTAGTCAAAACTCGCTTGATTCCATTCCCTCCTCGGTATCCAATGCCGATAATAATGGAAAACGGGCAAAAGATTAATAAATTAGAATATAGATTCGATTCACCGAAAAACGAGTGTCGGCACCTAATCCACCATTGAGAGTGTTGTTGCCACTGTTACCAGTAATCACGTTGTTATTGCCGTTACCAGTACCATTAATGTTGGCAAAACCCGTCAGCGTCAAGTTCTCAATTCCAAACCCTTGTCCACCAGAGACTGTACCAGGTGCAAGGGAATAGCTAACCGAGGATAATACCGTATCTACACCACCAAGAGCATCGTTGAAGTTTTCCCCCACCACATCGCCTACGTTATCCACAATGTAGGTGTCGCTGCCATCACCACCATTCATTTTGTCGGCACCTAATCCACCATTGAGGCTATCGTTGCCATTACCGCCATTGAGGCTATCGTTGCCATTACCGCCATTGAGGATATCGTTGGTGCCAAGAGCATTAAGAATGTCGTTACCGTCGAATCCGTTGATGGTATCAGGCAAATCAAGAAAGGGGAAATCAATGATGCCATTCAGAGCAGGGCGAAAGATGAATGGAATACCGTTGACGGTATTGTTATCATTAAAATTGCTACCATTAATGGTTGCCATAATTAGGCTCTCCCTTACTGATGAACTAATTTACGATGTTAGTACGCTCAATGGTAGATTTTTCTTATTGCTCATGTAAATTAAGTAACCTTCATATAGCTTCGTTATTTATCATGTAAATTAACTAATCGTTCTGTAACTGCGCAAGTGAATATTAAGAATCATTTACATTCTTGGAAAGACTTATTATGTGAGGATGATGACTTCTGATAAATGATTCAGGAGGGTGATGAAGGTGGAATCGTAACCGCTTTCCCCCCCTCTGCCAAGGATTGAGAGAGACAATTGAGAATCTGTACCAAATCAGCACCAACCCAGCCAGAAGATACAGTTGAGACTTCATTAGATCTTACACTAGCAAGAAAGCGATCGCAAACCACCCCCAAAGGTTCCTTTTTCTCAATTTCCATAACTTCACAGCGAATACCCGCAGGATTAAAAAATTCCCCTTCTTGCTGAAAATATCCGTGCTGAATTGTTAGGGGAGTCTCGCTCTGCATCTCATCAAAAATTAAAGTTCCCCGACTTCCCACCACTGCTAAACGTCGCTGTTTATCAGGATTGCTCCAACATAGGTGAATCTCCGCCAAAAAGCCACTAGGGTAAGTGAGAGTAACCCGTACAAAATCTGCCAAACCTTGAGCAGGTAACGGATAATATTCATCTCTCTCACCTCTGTCTTCTTTCCCCTCACCTTTTTGCAGCCACACCTTACCAATAGCTTGCACTTGTACTGGTAATTCTCCCAACCAGTTATTAAAAATAGCAATATCGTGAATCGCTAAATCCCAAACTGCATCTACATCTTGACGCACCGGACCTAAATTAGTACGGGCTGCATAGCCATAATGCAATTCTCCCAAACATTCTGACTCTACCACCTCCTTTCCCCGTGTCACGGCTGGATGAAATAAATAAGTATGATCTACCATAAGTTGTCGCTGTTGTTGTTGAGCAAGGCGACATAATTCCAGAGATTCTCTAGCTGTCAGAGTCAAAGGTTTTTCTGCCAAAATATGGTAACCTCGCACCAAAGCATCCTGAATTAAAGAATAATGAGTTACTGCTGGTGTCGCAATAACAACAGCATCTATTTCAAGAGTACCTCGTAGCGATTCCCAATCAGTAGCCAAAACCACATCACTATTAAAATTTAATCTATTTTTCAGCGTTGTTAAACGTTCCAAAAAAGGATCGACAACCGCCACAAGCTCCGCATCGGGGTGTTCCCAGAAATTCCTGACTAAATGCGTACCCCAACGCCCAGCTCCTAATACAACTATTTTCGTTTTCATAATTTGTCCCTTGTAATTTGTCCCTAAATTAATTAGCCATTACCTTAGTAAATGCCTGTTTTGCAGCAGCTTGTTCTGCTACTTTTTTAGAACGCCCTTTCCCTTGCCCCAATTTCTCTTCTTTAATCCATACTTCAGCAGTGAAGCGTTCGGTATCATCGTGGACAAGACTATTTTCTGTAATGCGATAGTCGGGCAGAAGTTTGTAGTGAGATTGAGTCCATTCTTGGAGAGCATCTTTATAGTTTTGGCGGGCGGGATCTTGGCGAATTTCTATTGCTAATTTTTTAAAGTGTGGATCTAACCAAGGACGGACGAGTTTTAGAGTGTGAGTACTGAGATATAATGCACCTAACACACCTTCAAAGGCATCGGCTAACCTTGAAGTCAAGCCCGTAGGATCGGCGGCTGCACTGTGAGAAACCAGCAAATAACGCCCCAGTCCATAACCTTGAGCCACCTCAGCCAAAATGCGATCGCTCACCAACACAGAACGAATCGCCGCAAATTCACCCACTGGGGCATCGGGATAGATTTCAAATAATAACTCAGAAGCAGCAATCCGCACCACTGCATCACCGACAAATTCTAATTGTTCGTAATTGGCATCTGGAGAAAAACTAGGGTGAGTCAGCGCCAAGTCTAGTAAAGACAAATTCACCTCTGCATTATCTGGTAATCCTAGCTTTTGCAGTAATTTTTGTAGTTCTTTCTTGCGTCTGGAATCAATCGCCATCCTTCAATTTGTTACCTCAATCCTTTCTCTCGTAACTGTCCATCTAGCCAATCCATCTCTTCTCCTGATAGAGATGATACGGGATTACTGCTATAGTCTATTGCTATATCATAACCCGCTCGGTCATACACGCGATCCAATAACGCCTGTAAGTCTACCATTGGCAATCTATCCTCGTTACGCAAGGGTAGGGGAAATGTAGAAATTCGATCTGGTAAATTAAACTTATATATAGCAATAGACAAGGCAGTTAAGGAATCAATAGTGAGGGGAGGGTGAAGCATTTGCGCCCAGAGTTATCGGTAACACCATCGTCTGACTACGCAAATGCTTCACCCTGCCCGGATTTATCGGTAATTTTGTATTTGAGGCATGGTAAAGCATTCAGATATAAATATTGTGTCGGTTATATAACAATTAGCACCATTAACCATAAAAAAAAGAGAGAGTAGGACATAAGCCGGATTCTGTTCTCCAGGCTGTTACCAACCTAAAGGGTAGTTATCTATCTGGGATGCCTGTTACCAGACACCTCAAGCGGCTCTAATTGGCGGGAGCGGTAAAAAACCAACCGTACTCCCTTCGGCCTTGCACCCAACCGGGGTTTACCGAGCCAGCACCTCTCGATGCTGCTGGTGCGCTCTTACCACACCTTTGCACCCTTACCAAATTTGTCCTTTGTCATTAGTCACTAGTCCTTTGTTGTTTGCAAATAACTAATTACCAATAACAAATAACAAACTGGCGGTATCTTTCTGTGGCACTATCCTCACAGTCACCTGCACTGGGCGTTATCCAGCAAGTTTGGTTTTTCGGGAGTCCGGACTTTCCTCAGATTCACTCTTGCAAGCAAACCCGCAACCACCTGCGCCTACTCTCTCCCTCTTCTAGTCTATATGAAGGAGGTTGGAGATTTGAGGTGGGAGACAAGGGGGACAAGGGCTGGCTCTTATACACTTCTGACGCTGCCGACGATCGACTCGGTGTAGATTCCTGG
>NZ_JAMZMM010000444.1 GCF_024178385.1 Limnofasciculus baicalensis BBK-W-15
TGAACTTGGAAGCCCCCCTCATACTGGTACTCCAGTTGAGGGCGGGTAGTTCACTCTACGCCCCAAAAACCAGATCTACCATCAGCGACAAGTCAGGGAAGGTAGGTGAGATAAGGCACTCCCCGGCTCGAAATTGCTGCCACTCATATTCCCCATCTACCAATTGACAGACAGTAAAAGTGGGTTGTTTGGGATTGCCAATAAAGCGTCGCCCACCCAATGCGGCATAATCCACAATCCAATACTCCTGAATACCCAATGCTTCATACTCTCCCAGCTTAGTGAAGTAATCATCCCGCCAATTGGTTGAAACAACTTCCACAATAATCTTAATCGATTTACCCAAGCTGATGATAGATCCACTTTCCCACTCAGGTTCATCAATCAGTGCCGATTCATCCAAAACAATCACATCCGGTTCATATCCAGAATTACCATCAATAGAACGGACAATGGACTCTTTAGGGATAAAATAGGGCAACTTCGCCTGACGAATGGCAGTACCTACATCGTAAGCTAAATTGCCTGACACTTTTGAATGCTTGCCTCTTGGTTTTGGCATCTCAACAATTACCCCACGGTGTAACTCATAGCGGCATTCAGAAGTTTCTGGTAGCCACTCAACAAACTCGTCAAATGTAATCGGCTGTTGCAATGTTTGGATCATGGGTTTACCTCACACGACTTGCTGACGTAAACAAAGTGTAACGCACCTTGATTTATTTACATTTTTCGCTAATTTACTGGAAAATTACCTAAAAATTGATTATGATCTAGAAATGATTGAGGTTGAATGTTAAAAAATTGTGCTAACTGTTCAATTTTACTCAGGTGCAAAATCCGGTGAAGATCCCCTAGTTATCTAAAAAAAAAGCCAATGGAAATTCTAGAACTAAAGGCGCTAATCAAGGAAAGTGTGCGAGAAGTTTTGCGAGAGGAGCGACTATTGCTCTGTCAGATTCTCATACCCTACGTGAGTGATGAAGAACAAGGAGAAATAGAAGCTGAATTTGGTTTTCCTTCAGATTATAACAATGACGAACTTATTGACATGACAAACTGGGTGAAACATGGCGGTCAAATTTCACAAGCAGGCAATTAAGTTTTTAGCGTCCCTAACGTATCCAGCAAATGATAAAGAGGATGCTGTTCATTTGTGCCGATTTCATCAATTAAATCATTTAATCGCTCGATCGCTTCCTCATACTCTTCCTCATTGCGAATCGTCAGTAGAGGCGCGATCGCACTCCAATGGATATTAATGTCTGGAGGAAGTGTAGTTAAGCTTTCCATTGGTCTTTGTCGTATTCTGAATGGGTCAAGATATCTGGATTTATCTGACTATATTATTAGCCCCCTCAACTCAGATAATTTTTCACCTTCTTTAAACTCTCCCAATCAGGTTTTCGACTCAATCCATCTTCAATACTTTCAGTTAACTCATCTTTAATTTCTCGTTCCATCGCCATCATCTGTTTAATAACATCGATGTGTTTGCGAACACCAGTTTGACGAGTTTCCAACATAGCAATAACCAAATTTACCCGTCCTTGGGGGGCAGTTGGTTCCAACTTGACACCTTTAAGAGCTAGTTTATAGGCTCGTTCCGGCTGATTATCTAGCAAATACAGCCATGCCAGACAACTCCAAGCCGCAGCAATTTTCGGGGAGCGATCGCAAATTTCTTCAAATACCGGAATTAGTGTATCTGGACCTTCACCCGCTTTATAGCGTTCCAGTCCTGTATCAAAAAGTGAAGTAGCAGACTCGATCATATCAAACTAGGGAGTAGGGAGTAGGGAGTAGGGAATAGGGAATAGGGAATAGGGAATAGGGAATAGGGAATAGGGAATAGGGAGTAGGGGAGAAGATTTTTAACTCAAAACTCAAAACTCAAAATTCTCTTCCCCATTCCCCCAGATTAGACGCTAAAAGACTTACCACAGCCACAGCTTTGGCTAGCATTGGGGTTAGTGAATTGAAAACCACCACCAATCATGGCATTGCTGTAATCGAGTACCAAACCGTAGAGATACAGTAGGCTTTTGGGATCGCAGACAATTTTGAAGCCATCGTAATCAAAGATTTCATCATTATCCCGTACCTGAGATGGTTCTTCAAAATCCATCAGGTAAGACATACCCGAACAACCGCCCTGACGAACGCCAACCCTTAAGAAGAGGTCTTTTCCTTGTTGGTTCCGCAGTGCCAAAATATGCTGGAGAGCTTGTTCCGTCAGTTGGATTCCTTTTTGTTTGGTTTCAGTTGCTTGTGTCATTGGTAGCTTGTGACTCCTAATTGCTCAGTGACATGATTAGTGGTCTGGAGTAGCTGGACTACACCGGATTAATTCGGCTTACTCCAAATTGGTGCTACCCTACAGCTCTAGTTTACCTTTGATTATTAGCTAGCGACGAAGCAAAGGTATTGAATATGATAGTCATAATGGGAAGAAGAAAGAGCAGGCTGGAAGTTAATGAGGTTTAATAGGAGTATCCAATCAAGCGTCATGGCTCCACTAGCCAGTATTTTTGCACTCTTTCGCCACCTATTCTATGTCTGCCCTCAATCGCAATACTTGTCGTCGGCTCAAAAAACTACCACAGATTCCTAGTGTCTGGGAAGGCGATCGCCGTCCCCTGTTAGGCTTTGGGGAGGGCGAGGAGGATGCTGATGGCAACAGCGAATGTATCCTTTGGGTGGATGGTTCAGAAGGAATCGTCCGGGCAATGGATGTGGTGCCACCAGAAATGGGACCTGAAGCCACGGTTCGTACCCTCTTGCGCTCCATGGAACATCCCCAAAGTCCGGCTAGGCCAGCACGACCTGCCAAAATTGTAGTTCGAGATCGAGAACTTCAGTTTTTCTTGCGGGGAGTCCTGCAAGAGTTAGATATTACAATCGATCACGTTCCCGATTTACCTCTGATTGATGAATTGTTTCGGGGGTTTGAGGAGGTAGCACAGTTAAGACAGCCCAAACTGCCTCCCCAGTATGCCGATCTTCTGATTGCCAAAGCTTACGATATTTGGCAGGATGCTCCTTGGGATGCCCTTGCGGATCACCAAATTCTCGCCATTGAATTAAATCGGTGGGATACAGAAACACTCTATGTCTCAGTGATGGGAATGATGGGGATGGAGTATGGGGTACTGCTATATCGCTCCATGGATTCCCTGAAGCGGTTTCGGGCATCAGTTTTGGCTCAGGAGTCCTTAGCGGCGATGGAACAAGCATTTTTAGGACAGGATTGCTTCTTTATCACCTACGGGAAAGCTGATGAAGATTCAGAGGAGGAGGATGAAGACGATGATGATGACATCGATTTAGCTGATTTCCCGGTTTCAGAAATCATGCCTAACTTTGGCACAGTCCATCCTCTAGAAGGAATGAGACCTTTTCTCTATGATGAAGAAGCGATCGCAGTTTACATCGCTCTGGAGAGCTTGCATCGGTTTTTCCGCAGTTCCCACCGACAGTTGGTAGATGATACCCTTCCAGATATTACCAAGCGTTACCGTATCCCAATTCCCCTAGAAGCAGGCTTAAAACCCACAAAATCTGTTAAATCAGATAAATCAGATAAATCAGAAACGGAGTCAAAATCCACAATATCTGTTAAAATTACTACCCTGCCGGAATTGTCCTCGGAATTGTTGGAAATGGCGGAACTCGCCGAAAAAGACAATATGGGGGATGAGGATGATTTTGAGGAAATGCCGCTACCGCTGCACGATGACTTAGTGCCAAAAGATGCTTTCCTCAGTTTGGGGATGATTCCTTGGGAAATTATCGAATCCTTACGCTCAGGCGTTGATTTTTATCAGTCTAGAGATCTTGAGGCAAGCGGCGAAGGGTTGCCAGTGGTGTTGATTCAAACCACTCGCCCCAAAGCAAAATCCGTAATCGAGCAGCTCAAAATAGCAGGTGGGATCAAAGGAATTGGCTTTACTCCAGGGGAAGATCCCTCCATTGGGGAGCGCTACGATTTGGGTATTCTCCAAACCGAAAATAGTAGTTTGTACCTGTTTGGAGAGTTTTCCGCAGAAGATCCCGTTCATATTGCAGCTCGCAAAAAGTGGGATCAGCGCTGCAAAAAGAATAAGGGATATTGTGGCTTAATCGTTGCCAAGGGGTTGACGGGGGCATCTCGCGGCAATCCCCAGCCTAATGACATGATGGCTGTGTTTGAAGCGCGATCGCTCTCAACTAAGGAATTGGGGCTGGGGATGCTTCAGCTTATGCCAGTCTTTGAGTTGGAGTAGGGAGAGGGGAGTAGGG
>NZ_JAMZMM010000064.1 GCF_024178385.1 Limnofasciculus baicalensis BBK-W-15
GGAGTGGGGAGTGGGGTAGCGATTGTGTAATCAAAATAAATCCTGTAAATCCTGTAAATCCCGATCAAAATTGCTGATTAAACGATCCCAAGACCAGCTAAACTTGTAGACATATTGCTAATGAATGTTTTTAGTTAAACTATGTCTTATCGATGGTGACAATACTCTACGCTTATACTCCCTTGCCCAACACGTTGTTTAACAACTCTATTGCAGGGTTTTAATGGAAACCTATCTGAATCATCCAACGTTTGGTCTACTTTTTCGAGTGTGCATGGTGGAAGAAAACCAGGAATTATTCACCACCCTTTATGCACACCGCCTATTTTTTGTGGTAAAAACCAGTCCTAATGGCTTGGGTTTTGAACCAATTGGGCGTTCCGATGCTCGTCATTTAGTCGAAAATCGCCTCCGCCTCCTCCGTCGGATGGGATTATCCAAAGACTTGGAGCAACTTCAGCTCATTCATCGTCGTACCTTCCAATAATATAGTAACTTTGAAGAACCCCGCGCCTTCATGCGGGGGATTCTGACCCTCATCGCTGAGAATCCACGCTCTCCAACAAATCCCACAAGGATAATTGCTGAATTTGCCGAGGCTTAAGAGGCTCAACATACTGCTGTTGATACTCTCGCTTCAGAACTAATCTTGATAGATTCCTTGGGCGTAAATTCCGGGATGACCGAACGTAAAGCACAAGAACAACAGGTGCGAGATATAATTAGTTATTTCCATAGACAGAATACAGGTTACCGAAAATGGGACTTTGCCAATCAAAAAAAACGCTCACTAGGCATCGTTGCTTTATTTGATGGCACTTCTGGTACAGGGAAAACCATGGCAGCAAAAGTAATTGCTAACGAGCTTAAATTAGACCTTTATCGCATCAAATTATATCGTGTTATCACTGAGGATGATAATGTTCCTGAAACAGAAAAGAATTTAGGAGAAATTTTTGATGCCGCAGAAAGAGGAGGTGGGGTATTACTATTTGATGACGCTGAGGTTTTGTTTGACAATTATATCCAAGTAAAAGATGGCTTTTGTCGCTATAATAATTTTGAACTTAGGTATATATTAAAAAAAATGGCAATCTGTAAATGCTTGACAATTATAACCACCAATTTGGGGGAAAAACTAGATAGAAACTTTACCCGTCATATGCGTTTTGTTGTCAACTTCCCTGTCCCAGATGCCCAAACCAGAACCAGAATTTGGCAAAAGATATATCCACCAACAGTACCAACAGAGAAGCTGGATTATCAAAAATTAGGAAACTTAGAGCTATCAGGTGGATTTATCGACAATATTGCATTAAATGCCGCATTTTTAGCCTCCCATGCTGAAGAGTCGGTGATGATGAAACATATTCTGGAGGCGACAAGACTAGAATATGAGAAGCTCAGAGAAGTCCTGACAGATACAGAAATTGAGGGTTGGGTTTGAGAATGACCAGCTCAATAGCAGAAAAAATTGCCAATATTCGCCAAGAGCTACCCGCAGGAGTCAGGCTCATCGCAGTCACCAAGGGAGTGTCAGTAGATGCCATGGGCGAAGCTTATGCCGCTGGGGTGCGGGATTTTGGTGAAAGCCAAATTCAAGAAGCAGCAGTCAAGCAAGCACGTCTTTTAGACTTGCCAGATATCAACTGGCATTTGATTGGGCATCTCCAGAGCAACAAAGTCAAGAAAGCCTTAGAAATATTTCAGTGGATTCATTCCTGTGACAGTCTCAGTTTAGCCCAACGCTTGAATCGAGTAGCCTCTGAGCTATCCTTGAAACCACAAGTCTGCCTCCAAGTGAAAATATTACCCGATCCAAATAAATATGGTTGGACGATACCGGAACTTTTAGCGGATTTACCAGGACTCGATCGGTGTGATATGCTCCAAATTCGAGGATTGATGACGATCTTGCCTCTGGGATTATCGGAAGCGGAAAGTCTCACAGTCTTTGAACGTACCCGCACTCTATCTCTCCAAATTCAGGAGCAAAACTGCTCAAATCTGAAAATGCAAGAGCTATCGATGGGTATGTCAGGAGATTATCATCTGGCAGTACGAGCTGGTGCAACAATGGTGCGAGTGGGACATGTTATTTTTGGCGATCGCAGCCCTTAATCTTCCCCCGCTCCTGTAGATCGCCAACTTCAGGCACTATCCCCTAGCCCCTAGTTTGGTTGATAACTGATAAACTTCTTTGTGAAGCCATTAGGAGTTGATTTCTATATGTTGCCTAAGTGCTGTCATCCTGTTCCTCTTCCATTAAAGCTGATGATTATAATAAGAGTCTCCATGGAGGAAAACAGATGAACAACCTGTTTAGTAAATTGCGGGATTTTGTAGGGTTTAACGAGCCACCGGAATACGATGATGAGTATTACGAGGACTCAGATGCCTACCAAAATAATCTCTATCAGCAAGAGCCGCCACCACCAGCGCCTCAGCCAGAGGAAGAACGTCCGCGCCGTCGCGTTCGGGAACGTCCAGTAGGATCAGAAGCAGGAATGGGATCGAGTTCGATGAATAACGTAATTGGAATGCCTGGAGCCGTTAATGGTGTCACGGAAGTATCCGTGATTGAACCTCGTTCGTTTGAAGAAATGCCCCAGGTGATTCAAGCTCTGCGAGAGCGAAAGTCTGTTGTCTTAAATCTAACCATGATGGACCCAGATCAAGCCCAACGAGCCGTAGACTTTGTGGCAGGTGGTACTTACGCTATTGATGGTCATCAAGAGCGGATTGGCGAAAGTATCTTCTTGTTTACCCCAAGCTGCGTCCAAGTCAGCACCCAGTCTGGCGTGGTTCACGAAGTTCAAACCTCTCAACCCCGTACCTCTCGTCCCGCTGCTCCATCTCCAGCTTGGGCATCTGAATCTGAGCGGATGGCCCAGTAACAATTTTAGATTTTAGATAAGATCTAAAATTGGATAAAGCACAACAATTTACCTGTTAACAGGTAAATTGTTGTGCTGGAAATCGCAGAAAAGCTGAAATTTTTTGATCTAAAATCCAAAATCAAACAGAAGAGAGGTGCTGTAGTGTCCGTTAAGCTTGGCATAATTGGCGGTGGAGTAATGGGAGAAGCGATTTTATCGGGCCTCCTCCAGCAGGAGATTTATCACCCTGATGATGTCCTAGTCAGCGAACCAAAAAATCACCGACAGGAATTTTTAGTCCAGAAATATGGGGTCCAGGTAACCTCAGATAACCGAGCTGCGGCGGCAGCTTCTGAGGTACTTTTGTTGGCTATTAAGCCTCAAATATTTGAGATAGTAGCAAAAGATCTAGCTTCAGGGAAGATCGACCAATCGCCAGAAAATCTACCCCTGGTAATCTCGATTTTAGCGGGTGTATCTTTGGCGCAATTAGAAGGAGTATTTGGGCATCAGCCAACCATCCGGGCGATGCCAAATACGCCAGCTACGGTAGGAGCAGGAATTACTGCGATCGCGCCTAGTAAATCTGTCATACATAGTCATATAGCACAGGCAACCGCGCTCTTTGGGGCGGTAGGCGAAGTGGTAGAAGTGCCAGAATATTTAATGGATGCTGTGACAGGTTTATCAGGCTCAGGTCCGGCTTATGTGGCGATCGCGATCGAAGCTCTGGCAGATGGTGGTGTAGCTGCTGGCTTACCAAGAGCGATGGCATCTAAGTTAGCACTTTCTACAGTATTGGGAACCGCTCGACTATTACAGGAAACCCAAATACACCCCGCCCAACTCAAAGATAGAGTAACTAGTCCAGGTGGTACAACAATTGCTGGAATCGAACAGTTGGAGCGTGCTGGATTCCGCTCTGCTCTGATTCAAGCTGTACAAGCTGCTAAGAAACGCTCTGAGGAACTTGGTAAGTAAAAGTTAGCAAGTAGCTAATTGGGAATATAAATTAGATACTTGCTGTTAACCTGAGTTCGATCTCTAACCCTTGATGTATAAGGTTTTTAGACTTGTACATCAAGCCCTAAGTATAAATGCTCATTTGGGGGGTGCGATCGCGTTTGACTCAATACAATCAATTTTCTCTTTAAGTGCCATCCAAGTAGGGGCGCAGTAGCCTGACGGGGTGACAACTATGTCTGTAAAGTAGATTGGATAAGCTTTTTGGCTCTTTGACCTCGCTGATAATATCGTATTTTATGTGGACTCGGTGACATTAATTGAAGAATATATTCGTGAAACGAATTTAGAGATTCTAGCCAAGCATAGCCGTGTATCCCAATATAAAAGTTACTATGTCGGCGCTGTATTCTCTTTTTTTCTTTGACTCTACCAACATATTTGACTACGCCCTTACTTTTAATTTTCTCGCCAGATATTAGGGCACTATTATACGCTAAAGTAAGTCTGATTGAGTTTCAAATCAATCACTTATATCGAACTCAGGTTGTTAGCTCCCCACACTGGCAGAAGTCAGACGTTTGTATATTTCTACATCGTCGGTTTTTTTGACGAAAGTGTAATCTAGATTTAGGGTTTCATTAAAATATGCTTGAACCGTATCTTTTTTAAAAAAACTGCCAACTTCCTCCCCAATAATAAATTTGGGCTGTTGGCGAAGGATTTTTGATAATTCTGTTGCAGTTGAAGCCTCCTCACCAAACCATGCTTTTAACAAAAATTCCTTATTAAGATTAGAAGGATGTGTCATTGCTGGAGTAAGAGGCTTGGTATTTGTCAGCCAGTAAGCCAAATGATCTGTCAGTAGTAAAACTGGTTGATGTTCGGTATTCTCCTGTTTGATAAATTCAGCAATCTGATATGCAGATCCATATAGTATACGATGATTATGGATAATCTCATATCCCAATCTCCCATACTTTAAACCAATATGGATAAAAACAATAAAAAATACTAAGCTTATAAAAATCGTCACTACTTTTCCATAGCGACTAGACAATAATCCATTGATTAAAGTTGCCGCAAATAAAGAAATAATCGCATTGAACTGAATCAAGTAGTGAGGGTGAAAATAACCACTTTTAAGTAATGAAATCTCAATTCCTATAAGAGTAACAAATAATAATATAATTGACCTCTGCTGAAAAGTATCTAATCTTTTCCAGTAAATAGGTATTCGGAATACCTGTAATAATCCTCCCAGCCAAACCAGAATAGCCATGCCAAGCAAGGCAATAGATTCCTGACCAAGTAAAATCTGCCGAATAGTTGTAATTTCCTGAGATAATGTGACGAATACAGTATTTTGTAAATTGGCATAACTAAAAGATGTCGTCACAACACCAAGCCACCAGATTTCCTCTTGCCTAAGTATTAGATAAGGTATAACCGTTAAAAAAACAATCCAGAATCCCCCGAAAGCATAGGCCAAACCTCGGTATAGAATCAGTTTTCTCTCGCGATGGACATTCATTGGCAGAGAGCAGAGTAGCGACAAGCCAACAGCGATAGCGACATAAGCAAGATTGAGCCGAATTAAACTTGCTGTAGTTATCAATCCACCGCTGATAAATAAATTGAATAACGTATTTTCTTTTGTAATTAATAGCGTCAAAGCTGCCATCAAGGGAAGCAAGGCAATATGCTCTGACATTACCGCTTGTCCGGAAGGAGAAAGAGCGCTTACAATTGTAAATAAAGTTGCACTGATAACTCCGATTTTGTTGTCCCAAATTTTACAACCAATCAGATATGTCATAAATGCCGTTAGCGCTACACAAATAGTTCCTGCTAAACGGATTGAAACTACAGTTTTTCCGAAAACCAATATAAATAATGCAAAACTTGTCCAAAGGAGGGGCGGTTTAGCATCTAGTAATTCTGTATAAGGTAAATTTCCATCAAGAATGGATTGTCCAAATAAAATGAATGTACTTTCATCCCAGTCGATTACAGCCTCAAAGAAATAAGGTAAACGGATGACTAATGCTAATATAAATAAATAGATAAAAACCCATTTAGTATCCTCAAGCAACCTCAGTTTCTGAAACTGCATATTACTAAAATCAATAAGATTTGTTTTCCTGACAACTCTGTATGACTAATTACTATTCGCTTCCTGTGGTAATTTTTGTCCTATCTTAGGCTCAGTACCAGCCAAGAGACGCTCAATATTACTGCGATGCCGCACTATCACATACAATCCCGCCGCACAACCAAAGATTTCGTAGGGTAAAGGTTCCCTCAAAACAATCATTAAAGTAGCAACTGCGATCGCACCAGCAATTGAACCTAGAGAGACAATCCGAGATATCCCAAAAACAATCCCAAATACCCCGAAAGTTCCCAACCCAACCAGCCAAGACATAGCCAGTAAAACCCCTAAACTAGTCGCAACAGATTTGCCCCCACTAAAACCAATCCAAATTGATTTACTATGACCAATTAATGCCAAAAATCCCGCTAAAGCCGCTAACCAAGCTTGCCAAGTCTCAGGCAAAACTGATGTTCCAATAAAATAATAAACACCATTAACCAGAGCGACTGCACCTGCTCCTTTAGCAGCATCAATGAGCAAAACCATTAACGCAGGTACTTTTCCTATTGTTCTCAAAACATTTGTCGCACCTGTGGAACCAGATCCCTCCTCCCGAATATCAATCCCCTTCAATATCCTACCCGCCAAATACCCTGTAGGTATAGATCCCAATAAATAAGCCCCAATAATTATTACGCCAATCCAAATTAATTCAATAATCATTTGTTGTTTGTTGTTTGTTGTTTGTTGTTTGTTGTTTAGGAAAAAGGATCAAAACCAATAACCAATAACAAAAAACCAACAACCAATAACCAATTTAATAATCGTAATTAGACTGCTGCTGAGGATCGGGAGCAAAAGCCAACCAGAGAGGAAATTGTAGCAAAGAAAGACTAATTTTATCCTCAGTCTCATCAATAATAATTAATGGTAGCTGCTTTTGATTGACCAAACGATCTGCTTTTTGCACCAAAGCCGGAGACTCCTCAAACAAAGTAACTCCATTTTCAGGACCAAAATCACTCCGAGAGATACCCAGACAATCCTGCAATCCTCTGCGCCATTCTCCCAATCTTTCCGGTGTATTAGCCAGGATGAGAGTGCGGAGGCGATCCCCATAAAGTGTGCGCAAAACGGAAATAGTAGCTGAAGCCACTAATATATTTTGCATACGGCTACCCATGGTGCGTAAAGCGCCTCTTCCCCCTTGATTGAAAAACCAATTACCAACTCTTTCAGCATGAATCGGCTCAAAAGTACGACGGAGTTGCCAAGGCGGACCATAATAATCTGGCATTTTCCGATATTGATCGATAATGCTGCGAATTTGCCGAACTTGCTCTTGAAATTTCTGTTCGGTAAATTTGGGGGTAATATTTGTATCCGGTAGCTGGATTTTTTCTGGTATTGGCTTTAGTGGTTCCCTAGGAGTAGCAAGTTCTAGTTGTTCGGCAGTGGCTGCTAAATCTTGTAAACTGCCAACTAAATAATCTTTAAAACCTTGCACCCGAATCGCTAATTCTTGAGAAACACCTGCAAAGGTGGTGCGCATTTCTGTGCGAATCCGTTCCCGACGGCGTTCGAGTTGTTCAACAGCGATTAATAGTTCCTGTTTTCGCTGTTCTAATTCTTTTAGTCCCTCTTGTACTATTTTGGCGATCGCAGTTTGAGTTTCCCCCAACTGTTCTGCTAAAATTTGACTTTGGGTTACTTGTAAATCAGCAAGTTTCTGTCTTAATTCCTGTTCTTGACGTTCCAGTTCCCCTACAGTTTTAGCTAGCTCATTGAGTCTTTCGTTATCTTCTACAGGTTCGGCTGATGCAGTTAGAATAGATAGTTGTTCTAATGGGAGCATTTCCGACACTACTGTCCCCGATTCTACTAGCCCAACTCCTGCTATTTCTTGGGGTAATTCATCAATAGTACTTTCCGTCTGTAAACCCAAATCTGCTAGAGCAACTGGAGGAATGTCTTGGGGGGTTTTTTCCAGTGCTTCAGTAGGAGGTTGTTGAGCTTGCTCTTCTTCGTGGGTTTGTGATTCGTCTGAATTCATGGAAAAATTTAAAAATTAACTAATCAGGACTTAGGCAAAGCCTCCATCTGTAGGGTGTGTTAGGCTTTGCTAACGGACCATCCACACCATAAGTAGTGTTGCTGCGTAAGTCCTGCTAATATTACGATCGGGCTGAAGGTAGATGGCAGGACGATGTAGTGCTTATTATATATACTTTTTGCGTTTTTTTTCCTCGAGCCTCTAGGTGGGGTAAAAGCAGGGCTTTGCTGGCGCATGTCTTGGTGTTGGCTTTGCCTTGACACAGAGTCAGAAACCTGGTTTATTCGTCAACCTCCATCCTCTAAACCTAGGATTTTTTGTGGAAACCAGGTTTATTAGGGAAGTATTGGGCAGAGTAGCCTTCCTGGTTGGGGCAGGGGAGTTCCCGCAGTCTTCTCACCAGTGTTACCTTCAATGGAGAGTAGACTTTCAGATTGGAGTGAGAATAGAGTAGATTCCTCTCAAGGCAGTCACCCCCAATCTCAATCAAATTCTCGGACACCGCTCTTCCAGGCAAGTTTTTAAAGTCTTCGGATCGAAGATAATCGGTAGGAAGTGAATGCTTTTAACTTCTTTAAAATAGAATAAAATCGGCACAGGTGTCCAAAAAATTCGCCAGTTGAGCCAATCTTGATAGGGAAAACGTCTAATTAGGGTGTCGGAGCGATAAATATCCAAGGAAGTGTCAGTGAATTGGAGGCGGAGGGTTACCGCCTGAAACATGAGGAACAACCCAAAGAGTGCGATGGGGAAACCAGCCCAGATTTTGATCAGTGAAATGGGGAAACCAAGTAAAATCAGCACCAAAGGCAGGGTGTAGCTAGGTGATAGTTCAACTGTTTGTGTGGGTGTAATCGGAGAGGTGGTAGAAGTCACGTTTGTGAAATTCCTTGTTTTATAGGGTGAGAAATCCTTAACCTACTTGGGATCTTAGCAAAGATTGGCCTAAGCATGAGTATTCTTTTGTAATTGCTATATTGTTGCACCAGAATCAATTAGTCAGCGGAATTACCAATTTAATTTTGCGATCGCACTTACTCTTTTAGCGCCGGAAGAATAACTATTGAAGAAACCACGCTTGACACAAAGGAAGAGATAGATAATCTTCTCCCGCAAAGGGAGTAAGCAATCTCAACTATAACTGCGAGATGCTACAAAGGAACAATTACAACACTGGACAACTAAACTACCCTTGAATGGTCATCAAATCATAGAATTTATTAATTTTAATTGGGCGGTTTTAACCGCACCTACACAGACAAAACCCGCCTAGGCGGGTTCTGAAAGCCTTGATTTTTGTTAGTCTGCGGAGGCAGACTTGGTTTGTGTAGCCGCGATTTCCAATCGCCCAGGCTTATTGAAACTGATACAAGATGTCAGTTTTCATCGGCTACACTGCTAGCCTCTTGCTCGCGATTGACGTTCCCAGCCTTTTCACTCCCATTGAAGCCATTGACTTGGGAATCCACATTGAACCCTTGCCTCTCTTCATTAGCCACAATATCCATGAGAAAAGGACGGAAAATATCCTTGATAGGACGAACCAGTTGATACCAAAATTGTTTCTGCTCGGTCAACAATTGAATGTAGGTTTCAATACTGTGAGGAAAAGGGACACTAATCGGTAGCTCAACAATACCGCCAAAGGAGATAGATCCACTTTGAGAACCCAAACCAAAAACAGTAATCGCCTCGCCCCCGTTAGCATAGTTCCCGAAGAAAAGATTACCAATCCGCAGTCCTTCAGGAGCAAATAGTGATACGGGGAAGGGGGGATCGTAAGGAAATGTTGGCGTACCATCCAGCATGTTTTCGATACGATAAGCGAGTTCTTCTCCTAGTTGCTGATTGTAGAAATCGATAAAGGGTTTGTTACCAATTTTAGGTGAGGCAATGGCATAAACTTTGATCCGCAATCCCCCGGTTTCAGATGGACCAAACCACCGTCGCAGGGACAAACCTGCAAGTTGACAGAGGCAACCGCCCAAGCTGTGGCCAGTTACCCACACCTCTATAGGTTCAGTTAAAGGTGATAGCTTAGATAGGAGTTCTTCTTCAAGAAACTGTAAAACTTTCTCAAGTTCTTCATCATCATCAACTTCACCATCAGCAACTACTTGAGCCACTAAATCTTCAGCCTGTTGCCCAAAATCTGTCCCCAATCTAATTGCGCCCGCATCTGCCAAAGCAGCGATACAGGCAAATTTTCGCAGGGGAGTTAATTGATGGAGCCGTCGAAAATCTGAGGGTTTTAAGTCACCGCGTAGAGTCTGGAAGAAGAATTTGATTTCATCAGCGACAGACTCAAAAGCGTTATGAAATCCTTGCGCGACTTTCGCCCTTTGGATAGACAAAGCGCCGTAATGAATCAAATCCCAATCTGTATCGCTCACAAAATCAGTCAATTCCAAGGCACCGCGATCGCTTACTATCGATCCTCGGAAGGATATCGCATACTGATGAGCAACTGGCGATCCGGTATTTTTCAGAATCAGTCCCCGGACATTAGTGTCGTCATTACGGATAGTGTGAACCAACTGCCATCCCTGATTGCGATAGAGAGCGTTGCAAATTGTCTTTAGCTCTCCATCATCAACGCTGCCATCATCATACTGAAAAACATCGTAGGCATATTTAGAAAGATTTGCCATGAGGATGGCTTCATCAAAACTAAAGCCTTTGCGCATTTTCAAGAGTGTAGTCACGGTTAGGTCTCCATTTAATTATCAAATAATAATCAGCATTGATTGGGGATAAATTAGGTATGAATTTACTGTGTCAATCAATGCCTAGAGAAACGGTGTTCTGATGACTTTTACACCCTTTCCCAAATCAAATGCATTTTTGCATCTGAACCTGGTGTGAAAGGAAAGTATTGGGATAAAATCAACTGATTACCTGTAAATTCAAACAAACGTGGGAGCAGTCCACTATAGATGGGTTCAGAATGAAACTCACCATGATGAATAACTGTGTCTGCTTCGATTTCATATTTCCCGGCATAGGAAAAGTTTTTGAGCTTTGGTAATGATAAGCTAGTAATCTGTTCAGGGCTTAATTTTCCTGCAAAGGTTTCACAAACTGTCACTAGATCTGGGGGGTTAGGAAGAGTACAGTTTGCAGACATATATCCTTGTTCGCTGTATATGATCTGCCCAGTAGCACCAGGTCCAAATAATTCAGATTTTCTGCCTTGACTGTCTTCGATTTTGGTACCGATCAGTCGCCAAGTTCCTACAAATTGATTTTGTGTCATTTTCTATTACCAATTCCTTTTTTTACACAATGAAACCGATTAGGGATCTCCACCTTCTTACAATAGTAAAATGTGCAGCCAATGTCAAGCGATTATCTGTCAATTCACAAGATCGTCTTGGGGCCTCATTTACTCTAGACTTGTTACTGAAATCACCTTTTTATATAACGCTCGCGATCAATGCAGGCTTTTAACTTTTCAGCAACCACCTGTACATTAGGAGTTCTTAAAACGTTAAGGTGATGACCCGGAATTTGATGAATCTCTACTCCTCCTTTAGCTAGATGACTCCAACCAAATGTACTATCTTGGTCAACTTCCCATAATTTTTCGTTAGTACGAAACAGATGAATTTTACCTGAATAGACTGATGGCAGGTAGTTACCAGATGATTGGAAGTTACTCAAGATCACTCGCAACATACGAGAAACATTTGGTTGGCGAAACTTGATAAATGACTCAGACATAAATGACTGCTGAGATGGAAATTTAGTTTGAGTTAAGTTAAACAATTTTTTACTGGCTCTTTGAAAAATGTTGTTTGTCTTCAGTTGATTGTCATCCGCAAGTAATAGATAAAAATAATCGTAGATATAGGGCCAGATGTATGGCATCATTGAGATCAAAGTAAACTTTAGACCTAGGAAAACATTACCTATTTTGTTCTCAGAAGGGGGGGGTGAATCGATCGCAGCTAATAGATCTACTTTTTCACCAGATTGTTCTAGCTGCACAGCCATTTCAAAAGCTACAAAAGCGCCAAAAGACCAAGCAACAATGTGGTAAGGACCTCCTGGCTGAACTCTACGCAAATCTTTAATATAGTGAGCAGCCATTTCTTCTATTGAGGTTAAGGGTTGCTCATCGTCCCCAATACCCACTGATTGGAACCCGTAACATGGTTGATCCTCTCCTATCAAACATGCCAATTCATAATAGGGAAAAACCACTCCGGCAACTGGGTGGATGAAGAAAAAAGGTGGCTTATTCCCAGATGGTTGGAGAACAACTAACGAGGGTGATGTCTGAGCAGTTTCTACGCCTGTTCGTTCAGCGATTCCCTCTTTTATCTGATTTTTCAATTGAGCAATGCTGGAACCATTGAGGAAGCTAGCTAACGCTACTTCCACCTTTAATTCCTTTGAAATTCGCTTTCTTAGCTCAATAACTACTAAAGAATCTATCCCAAATTCAGTAAGGGGCTGTTCTATATCTAGTTTGTCTGTAGCAATTCCTAATACCTGTGATAATTGCTGTTTGATTACAGATAGTAGTGACGCATCGCTACCATCAAATTTTACCACGTCAGTCAGATTTAGATCGAGCGAATTGCTTGCCGCCATATCTAATCCAGCAGGATCTGTTTCCATCTGTGAAACTTCTATTTGTCTGGCTACATACCGGATTCGATCGCGAAAAGCTACTTGTCGATCTTTTTGAGTCTCACAACAGATTTCTTGAAATAGGTACTCAGCTTCACCACCGATTGTTTGGGGGTCTAAATCCACCCTTACACAGTTTAATTCAGGGTGTTCTTGAGCGATCGCATTTCCCTTTTTCCATACACTAGATTGAGCTAACCCTAAAATATTAGGCTCGCTTCCAATTGATTGTGTTCCCCTAGTTACCAACCATAAGCTTGGGGGTTGAGAAAATTCGGTTAAATTTAACCACTGGACTAAGCCAGACAAACTCCGACAAGCTGTTTCTACAGATGTCTCTAAATCTCGTACTGTCGAGTTCTCTGCTTTAATTGCATCCAAACTTGACAAATGTATTATTCCATACACAGAATTATGTAAAGACTCAAATATCCGTTGCCAGTCTCTGGAATTGGATGAATCGATCTTAAATTCCAGTTCCGCTAGCTGTTCGTACTTTTCACTTGGGAACACTAACGTACATATATCACCCTTAGCCTTGAAAATTGCTGCTAACTCTTGACCGATTCCTGCTGTATCAGACAATATCAGCCAATTTCTTGGTTCTACTATTACCGCACTTTGGGCTAAAATCACCTCCTCCTGGGTTACAATTCCATCCTCTTGAATTGGTATCCCAACAGTTGCGGCTTCTGAAAAATTACTTTCCTGCAATAGTTCCAGCCATTTAGAACCCGAAAGCAAAGGATAATCAGGCCGTAAATCGTGGTCAGCAAACCTCCACCAACCTTCTGTTAACCCAAAGGTTAAATCTATAAATGGCAAACGAGCAGTTAGCTCTAACAACACCAGCATTCCTCTTGGCGCTAATAACTGCCTTATCTGCTGTAAAGTATGACGTAAATCCTGGGTAGCATGTACCACATTTGCGGCAATTACTAGATCAAATTGGTGTAAATCAAAACCTTGAGTCAAAGGGTCTCGTTCGATGTCTAAAAGCTGATAGCTTACGAATGGATAATCTTTGAATTTTTCCTGCGCCTGAGCCGTGAAAAAGGCTGATATATCGGTGAATACATACTCAATTTTAGAGTGGCTGAGGATCGGCAAGACATAAGAGGTTGTCAAACCAGTTCCCGCCCCAATTTCGAGAATTCGCAATGTTGATTGTACTTTCCCCTGGCATTGCTCTAGAGCTAATAAGACAGCCTTTTGCACCAGAGTTTGCATCATTTTGCTGATGGGGGATTCCCGAGACTGCTGATTTGCTGTTTGCTCGTAGACTTTCGGGTACAACAACTCTAAGGGATCGCGCTCTCCAAGGAGTGCCTCTGCCAAGTTGTCACCACAGCGTTGTAGCAGGGATAACTCCACTTCAGTCTCTGGATATTGAATGAGGAGATCGTCGATCATTTCGTGTGGATTTAACGTCTCCTGCTCTTTTATGATTTGCCACTGGTTGTCTATTTGCAACAGCAAACCTTTTTCTGCTAGTATTGCCAACAAACGATCTAAAAGTCGGTGGTAATGACTAACTATTCTCAACTTATTTGCTACGTCGGCTGTTGAGAAACGCTCTTGAATTTGAAACTGCCACCCTATTTTTTTGAAGGCTTGCAGTATGTAAGCCACACTATGAGATTCGAGTTGATTTGAAAGGTTGTTAAAAATTTTATAATCTTGCTCATCAATCAATTCTGGTAACTGAGAAATCAGGCGTTGCCTAATTGATATTGGAGATAGTAAATAGTCCACTGGACGTTTTTGTAGCACCAGAGGCAGCCACTCCACCTCTGAAATCCGGTTGACCAATTTGTTAGACGGCAAAGATGGTTCAATCCAATAGCGTTGCCGTTGGAAGGGATAAGTGGGCAATATTACCTTCTGCCGCCCATACTCACGGTCAAATCCTGAGAAATCTACCTTGAATCCAGTGACATACAACTGCCCTAAACTAGAAAGCATCACCTGCCATTCGTCGAAACCAGGACGGAAAGAAGGCAGCCACAAACCCTCACTATCTGGTAAACATTGATGCCCCATACCCAATAAAATCGGCTTTGGTCCAATCTCTACGAACACCTTATACCCAAGCTGATCCAATGTCTCCATACTGCTAGCAAACTGCACCGCACCAGATACATGATCCACCCAGTATTGCGCTGTTGTAATTCCATCATCAGCAAGTTTTCCGGTGACATTGGATACTAAGGGAATTTGTGGCTGATTGTAGGTGACTTGATTAGCTATTGCTTCAAAGGAAGCTAACATTGGTGCCATCAATGGCGAATGGAAGGCATGAGATACTTGCAAGCGTTTGGTCTTGATTCCCTGAAATTCCAGTTTCTGACAAATAGCACCAATATCTTGACTGGTTCCAGAAATCACCACACTTTCGGGTCCATTAATCGCTGCTAGAGCCACTGTTTGATGATATGGTGCAATAACTTCCCTCACCAAATCCTCTGAAGCCATCAGTGACACCATCTCGCCACCAGATGGCAACTGCTGCATTAATTTGCCTCGATGGGCGATGAGTTTGAGTCCATCCTCTAAACTAAAAACGCCTGCCACACAAGCAGCCACGTACTCGCCAACACTATGCCCCATTACCACATTTGGTTCAATCCCCCAGGATTTCCAAAGTTGATAGAGGGCATATTCAAAAGTAAATAGGGCTGGTTGAGTATAGGCAGTTTGATCTAGCAGAGATGAAATATTTTCTCCTGTCTGAGCAGGATACAGTACTTCTAATAGGGAATAGTCCAGATAGGGGCGTAGAATCTCATTGCACTGTTGCAAAGTCTGGCGGAAGATGGGTTGAGTCTCGTAAAGTTGTTGCCCCATCTTGACATACTGGGAACCCTGTCCGGTGAACAAAAAGGCTATCTTGGGATGCTTTTTCCGCATCACCTGACCTCTGTACCAACCCCTCTCCTTGGAGAGAGGCTTTAAATTCCCCCCCTTCCCTTGCAGGGAAGGGGGCTGGGGGGTTAGGTTTTCAAACTCACAAGTACTCAGTTGTGCGACTAACTCTTCCCTAGAGTTAACTACAACAGCCAGACGGTGGTTAAAACGATCGCGCCCTGTATTTGCTGTATAACAGATATTGGCGATCGCTTGGTTTGGATTCGCCTTTAAATGATCTTGATATCGAACCACCAAATCTCGCAAAGCTGTTTCTGTTTTTGCTGATAGTGTTAACAGATTACAAGGACGATCAAAATAAGACGAGTCAAGGGGGAGATGCGGTGAGGTAGATACTGTTTGTAATAAATTATCCCCATCATCGAGTCCCGGAGTCCCCTCCTCCTGACTAGAGGGCGCTTCTTCCAACACCACATGAGCATTTGTACCACCAAAACCAAAGGCGCTAACCCCTGCCAATCTGGGGTGTTCTTGGGCTGGCCATTCCTGAAGTTCGGTAGGAATTAAAATAGGAGTATTCTGAATTTTAATATAAGGATTTAACTGCTTGAGATGGAGATGAGGTGGAATTTCACGATGTTGTAGAGACAATACCACCTTAATCAGCCCCGCAATTCCCGCAGCAGCTTCTAAATGTCCAATATTCGTCTTAACTGAACCAATCCAACAAGGTTGATTTGCTTCCCTACCTTCCATCAAGACTGCTTTGAGAGAATTCACTTCAATGGGGTCTCCCAAAGATGTTCCCGTACCGTGAGTTTCTACATAACTAATATCTGCTGGTTTAACCCCAGCATTTGCTAATGCTTGCCGGATAACTGCTTGTTGAGAAGGGCCGTTAGGTGCAGTTAATCCATTACTCAAACCATCTTGGTTAACGGCGGAACCTCTAATAATTGCCTGAATATTGTCTCCATCCCGAAGTGCATCGGAAAGCCGTTTGAGGACAACCACTCCACATCCCTCTCCCCGGACATAACCATCAGCAGCAGCGTCAAAGGTTTTGCACCTACCGTCTGCTGCCATCATTTGGGCATGAGAGAAGGAAATAGTTGGTTCTGGAGTCAGAATTAGGTTAACTCCCCCAGCCAGACATAAATCAGACTCGCCAGAGAGCAAACTCTGGCAAGCGTAGTGAAGTGCTACCAGCGATCCTGAACAAGCAGTATCTATGACTAAACTCGGTCCGCGAAGATTGAGTAAGTAGGACAGACGATTGGCAATAATACTTAAAGCGTTTCCCACTCCATTATAGGCGTTGATTTTAGCCTTCTTGCTCAAGAGTATATGATAGTCATAGCTGCTGATACCTAGGAAAACTCCTGTTTTACTACCACTGAGTTCTGATAATGGTGCAATACCAGCATTTTCCAAACTTTCCCATGCCACTTCCAAAAGCAACCTTTGTTGAGGGTCCATCCGCTGTGCTTCTTTAGGGGAAATTTGAAAGAAGCTAGGATCGAAGAACTCCACATCCTCTAAAAATCCGCCCCACAGGCTATTTTTCTTAGTTCTAGGTACTACAGAATGCTGATTTAAAATATCCCAATCAAACTCTCGTGATGGCAGATCGCTAATAGCATCTACTTTATTGGATAAAAGTTGCCAAAACAATGAGGGATTCTCAGCACAAGGAAAGCGACAGCCAACTCCTATAATTGCTATTTTTTCCATTTCTTTTTACAATGCCTGAGCAAATTTACTGAAAGCTTTGATATTATTCTTGATAGCTTTCTGAATTGAACCGCCTGAAGCCATCACACGCATTTCCCGATTCACTGGCCACAAGTAGTCAAGCTGTTCTGCAAACTTCCGTAAATCTGATAGTAGGCGAGCGTGTGACTTGAGATTGATATGGAAACCATCATGCTCATGGCACAAACACTTTTCTATCCAAAAAATCGCTTCTTTAGCAGACATATCGAACACGGGACTCTGGAAGAGCTTCATCAGAAAACTAATAGCTTCGCCATCATTATAGAACCGATTAGGTACTATACCAGAGAGAGCTATGAGATTATTCCGTTGTGCCTGTAGGACAGCTAAATTCGCCATAACCTTTTCATAGATCGATGGTTTGGGTAAAGTTTTATAGAAGTCTCTACCGAGAAATAGAGAGGTTGTCGTATGAAAAGCCTCATCTAAAAAGTGATAGTGGGATATCGCTGTTGGAATTGGAATAAATTCCTGAGCTTTCTGCAACTTTCTAAAGTAATTATGTATGGGAAATTCGTTATTTTTTAAGGCTAAATTAGCCATATACCTCACGGCATAAAAATTAGCAGCCAAGAAGGGATAGCTTCCCCAGTTAAGAGGTAATAATTCTTGGATTGACTTAGTTGATTTTCCGGAAAATCCATTGAAAAATCCCTGAGTAGAAGGGGCAATTTTTCCTTCCTTATTCCAGTCTCTAAAATTCTGAGATTGGTACTTTTCTCTGCCCTTGAGCATAATGTTACTGATCGAGTTCACAACAGAGAATATATCAGGAAAAACTGATATATTTTTATCTTGACAAGAAAACTTATCTGCACCAGAATTAATCAGAGCTTTCTTACCCAACAGAGCTTTGATTGTTAGATAATTTATTTGGCAAAAAGCATGAATGTGTTTCCGTTCCTGAAAGCTTTCATTAGCTAGCAACTTCACCAGCATTTCATAATCATTGTTTTCCGCCATCAGGCAATCGGCTGTGATTGTGTTGTAGTTAATAAGCTCAATCTCACTATCAGCAACGCCCTTGTAAAATATAATCCAATGAAGATGATTAAGCGCTAACTTTTGAGTCTCAGAAGCTTTTTCATAGAGTGGTGTGCCATAAAGGAGAGAATTCTCTGGTTCGCTCCAGTAAGCATGGCTGTTACTACTATAGTTAAAATTTTTATCTAACTCCTCTATTTTCTCTGTGTAGTCAGAGTCAAGATTATTTCCATAGTTTTTCTCCAATATAGGGATAACTTTGTTTACTTGGGATCTTTGTAAAGTGTTGCTGCTAGTATTCACCATCTTTTTGAGTTTCTCATCTAGTTTAATTATGTGTATCAAGAGACAAAATAATTACATTTTCCTTGGTTTTACTGAACCAAATGGTCTATTAGTTTGGCAATTGTCGGGTAATCATAGAGCAGGGTTGGCTCTAGTTCTTTACCCAGCCAAATAGCTAAATCTCCTGTCAAAACCGTTGCTGCCGATGAATCTAAGCCATAACGTGCAAAATTAGTTTCTACATCTACTTCTTCTGGTTCAATCTCCAGCAACTCTGCTAAGTAATCAACCATCCAGTCTTGAATTTTTTCTCTTGTTAATTCCTGGCTGTGTTCGCGGGTTTTATTGCCTTGGTCTACTAAGGATTTTGTCATTTGATTCTCCTCAATCTTAGACATATTTACTACAGGTTTAACTCAGATAAATCAAGCCTTATTATTCCTCACGTCTATCTTAATATGATTTTGGCGATTAGTCAAGTTATATTCACTTCTACATTCTGCTTAAAATTCGCTCTTTTAGGCTCAGGATTATCTGGCTGCACTTTTGTCAAGAGTGAGTTAACATCAGCATCCAAATTTTGAAACTCGGCATTATTCTGAGAACTTTCCTTCCAGTCCTCCACCACAGGCAAACTGCCCTCTAGAAATCGATGCCGACAGGCATGACGTTGAATCTTCCCACTAGATGTTTTCGGAATACTCCCAGGTTTAATCAAAACTGTGGTATAGACCTGTAACCCGTGGTTATCTATCACTGCCTCTTTGATATTGCCCACTACTTCTTTAATATTCAACCGTCTCAAATAGGTTCGTTCCACTTCTTGAACAACCACTAATCGCTCTTCCCCCTTCTTTTCGATTGTGAAAGCTGCTCCACAATTTAATCGCAGTGCTGGATGACTCTTTTGCACTGTCAACTCAATATCTTGGGGATAATGATTTTGTCCTCGGATAATAATGATATCCTTCAGTCTTCCTGTGACAAATAACTCGCCGTCTTGTAAAAATCCTAAGTCCCCTGTCCGCAGAAATGGCCCTGCACCTGTATCAGCCAAGTAAGCTTGGAAGGTTTGTGCAGTTTGCTCTGTTTGCCTCCAATAACCAGCAGCGACACCAGAACCCGAGATCCAAATCTCTCCCACTTCCGCAGCTTGACATTGTGTCAAAGATTCGGGATGAACGATCGCAATCTCTGTGTCAATCTCACTACGTCCACATCCAACTAAGGTTTGGACATTCGGCGCATCTGAGCTAGCTGCCACTACCCGATTCTGGGCCAGTGCATCTCCATCAACTGCCAAGAAAACAGGTATATCTTGTTGACGGACAGCAGCCACTTTTAGGGTAGCTTCTGCTAAACCATAACCGGGACAGAAGGCAGTTAAATCAAACCCACAAGGTTTAAAAGTTTCCGCAAACCTTTGCAGAACATCTGCTCTAACGGGTTCAGCGCCATTTAAAGCCATCCGCCAACTACTGAGATTTAAGGTAGCCTTTTGTTCTGGGGTAATCTTATCCACGGAGAGATCGTAGGCAAAATTTGGAGCGCCGCTATGAGTGGCTTGGTAAGTCGAAATTGCCTGGAGCCATCGCACTGGTTTTTGCAGAAAGGACACAGGGGACATCATGTAGCAGGAACAGCCTTTATACAAGGGTTCTATAACTCCATAGATTAGCCCCATATCATGAAAGGTTGGTAGCCAAGTAACAATGATGCTTTCTGGTGTATGGTTCCATCCCAGGTCAAGATCTGCGCAGTTGGATAATAGATTGCCGTGAGTTACCATCACGCCCTTGGGAGTGTCTGTAGAACCGGAGGTGTACTGGAGTAACGCTAAAGTATCGCTCCTGACAATTGGTTCATGCCAGGATTGGGCTATGTCTGAATCGATACTATCTGTCGCTAGCCAGTGCAACTGGCCTAGGTTTGGGTTTTCTCGCAACCAATCCTGAATATTCCCTATGACTGATGTGGTTGTCAGAGCAAATGTCGCTTCTGCATCTTGTGCGATCGCCTGCAACCTTAACAAATTCATATTCCGCCGGGGTGGATAAGCAGGAACTGCAACAACACCCGCATACAAACACCCTAAAAATGCGCTAATGAATTCTAGACCCGGTGGATACAACAACAAAGCACGTTCGCCAGTTGCTCCTAGAGATTGAAGATGGGATGCGATCGCTCGTGCTTCCAGATCGAGTTGTTGATAACTCAGGCTTACTTCTTCAGTTTCTCCATTTTTCAGAAATGTATAAGCGATCTGGTTTGATTTCTGGAATGCTCTATCCCTTAATATCTCGATCAGTGTTGCAAATCTATCCATCTTCTAATGAATGTAATGAATTGGTTGGCGATCGGATTAGATCGATGGCATTTTAGTTCTATTTATTTGGTTATATTATATTTTTATGTAAAATATAATATAACTCCAAATAACTTGGATTTAAT
>NZ_JAMZMM010000445.1 GCF_024178385.1 Limnofasciculus baicalensis BBK-W-15
GGAGTGGGGAGTGGGGAGTGGGGAAGAGAGTTTTAATTAAAAAATTATTAATTTCCCTTTCACTAAATCCAATAACCAATAACCAACAACCAATAACCAATAACCAACAACAATTAACGAGAAAAATCTTCAGCAGCGATACAAGTTTGTAGTGCTTTGGGCGGTGAAAAGTCAATTTCAGTACTTAAGCCGATTACACATTCAGAAAAGCGTAGAGGGAGAAGACTGCGGCGGCAATAATCTAAAACCGAGATTCCTTCAGCATTTTTGATGCGATCGCTAATATCTACCACACAACTTGCCAATTCTAGCGGTCTCCGGACTCGCCTACAAGATTCTACGGCATTATTGGCAGGAATTGGTGTCAAATCCTTAATTTTGAGGACACATAGAGATAAATCATCGGGAGAGAGGGCTTCTGCACAAGCACTGGCTGCTACTTCTCTCGATAGTTGGACGCGCAAAAGTTCAGCGCTACAGATTTCAAATGGAGTGACATCTGCCTGAGCGGGAGTAATGGGAATTGTTAGGGCGAGTAAGCTAGCCGTTGCTAGTTGACTAACAAAGAATTTCCCTAAAGAAGAGAGATTAAGCCGTTTCCCTTTCCCCATTCCCTGTTCCCTTTCTTTGGTGAATTTTCTAAGGGTGCGACTAGATTTAATGGTACTTTGTCGGATCATAATAGTTTTTTCGCAAATATTTCCTACGTTATACTATCCGCTAATATGGATAGAGTTTTTTGTCGGGTGGGCATTGCCTACCGCCACCTGAAAAGCTTATTTTCCCGTTGGCAGGCAATCCGCACCCTACCAAACATGACATTGGTACAAGATCTCATTTTAATGGTACTTTGTCGGATCGTAATAGTTTTTTCGCAAATATTTCCTACGTTATACTATCCGGTAATATGGATAGAGTTAACGACGATCGCAAAAGTCTCAAGAGAATGGAACAATATCAGAAGTCAACAGTAGTAATCACGGGTGCCTCTTCGGGAGTGGGTTTGTATGCGGCCAAAGCGCTTGCCCAAAGAGGATGGCATGTGGTAATGGCTTGTCGGGATTTGCCCAAGGCAGAAAAAGCAGCTAAAGAGGTAGGAATATCTTCAGATAGCTACACTATTATGCACATAGACCTGGGTTCTTTGGATAGTGTGCGGCAGTTTGTCAAGGATTTCCGGGCTAGGTATAAGTCTCTGGAGGCTTTGGTGTGCAATGCGGCAATTTATATGCCTTTATTAAAGGAGCCATTGCGCAGCCCAGAAGGATATGAATTGAGTGTTACTACCAATCACCTCGGTCATTTTCTTCTTTGTAATCTCATGATGGAGGATCTCCGGAAGTCATATTCGGTGGATCGGAGGCTGGTTATTTTAGGAACTGTAACACACAATCCAGATGAATTGGGTGGGAAGATTCCACCTCGTCCAGATTTAGGCAATTTTGAGGGCTTCGCTGCCGGATTTAAAGAGCCAATCTCGATGATTGATGGCAAAAAGTTTGAACCTGTAAAAGCCTATAAGGATAGCAAGGTTTGTAATGTATTAACGATGCGAGAACTCCATCGACGCTATCACCAACCAACCGGAATTATCTTCAGTTCCCTTTATCCGGGATGTGTAGCAGATACGCCGCTATTTAGAAACCACTATCCCTTATTCCAGAAAATATTTCCATTATTTCAGAAGAATATCACGGGAGGATATGTTTCTCAGGAATTAGCTGGGGAAAGGGTAGCGATGGTGGTTTCCGATCCTGAGTATAAACAATCCGGTGCTTATTGGAGTTGGGGAAATCGTCAGAAAAAAGATGGCAAGTCTTTTGTCCAAAAGGTTTCTCCCCAAGCCCGCGATGATGAAAAGGGCGAACGGATGTGGGATTTGAGTGCTAATTTGGTTGGTATATAGAAGTAGGGTGTGTTGCCGCGTAGCGCAACGCACCCTCTCGATATGATGTCTTATGGCTGCGATGCTTAGTGGATATGCAACGCGATCGCAAAAACCCGCCAGTGGTTAAAACCACTGTCTAACAGTTTAAGTCGGTTGAAACCGACTCAGACTTCGGATTTCAGATCGAATAAGGGAAAACATTGGAGATTATGTAAAGGAGAGCCATCGAATGCAAATATCCATTGATTCAGTATTCAACCGAGATAAATTCCTTCTCCGTCAAAAAGTTTTGACTATTTCTGAAAAGTATGATGTTTGCGACGAGGAGGGAAATCCCATTCTTTATCAGACACTAAGTGCAGGTTGGCAGCAAATTTCCCATCAGTTGTAAGCAGGGATCTCTTGAGCAGGGAGCAGGGGAGAAAAAACCACTATCAATGAAACTGGTGAGAAACTTCTGCCGCGCTGCACTAGTCAGGAAATAGCTTAACGATTTATTCGCCAAATTTTAATGGTTTTATCCTCACTACCACTAGCAAGTGTTTGTCCATCTGAGCTAAAGGCTACTGCGCATACGGAATTAAAATGTTGCTTAAGGTTACAAATTTCTTGGCCAGTGGGGAGATCCCAGAATTTAATTGTTTTATCCACACTCCCACTCACAAGAATTTGTCCATCGGGACTAAATGCCAGGGCACGTACTCGTACTAAATGCCCTTTAAGAGTGTGTTTTTCTTTCAGTTTATTAATATCCCATAATTTAATGGTAAAGTCAGAACTACCACTAGCTAGAGTCATACCATCGGGACTAAATGCGATCGCGTGAATTGAATTAGTATGACCTTCCAGAGTCGCAAGTTCAAGCCCAGTCTCCACATCCCATAATTTAATTGTGCGATCCGCACTACCACTAGCAATAATTTTACCATCTGGACTAAATGCCACCCCATAGACTAAACTAGAATGTTTGAATAAGCTATATGTTTGAGTCAGGGTGGCAATATCCCAAAATTTGATAGTTTGATCCGCACTGCCACTGACAAGCGTTTGGCCATCGGGACTAAATGCGACAGAATTAACTGAATTAGAATGGCCTTTCAATGTACAAATTTCTTGTCCAGTTTGCACGTTCCATAGTTTAATATTTTTATCACCACTTCCACTAGCAATAGTTTTACCATCCGGGCTAAATGCTACCGTATAAACAGCATCCAAATGCTTGGAAAACCACCCCCCAAGAGTCCGAATTTCCCATGCCATACTAATTTGCCACAGTTTAACTGTGTTATCGCCACTAGCGCTAGCAATAGTTTTGCGATCCGGACTAAATGCCAGTCCATATACTGGATCTAAATGTCCAGAAAGAGTGGTAATTAAAGAAGCTTTGATAGTAGCAATTTTAGTAGTAATTGTTTTTTTTGTGTAGGATTCTCCTAACATACCCAAAGCTGCCATTGCCTCTTCTGCTGACTGATATCGTTGCCTGACAGTGGTGTGAATCATTCTATTTAGAATCTCAGCAAGTTCGTCACTGACAGGATTATCAACTAAGTAATCCTGCCAAACAAAGCCACTTTCAATGGGATCGTATAAATCAAATGGTTCTATTTGAGTTAATAAATGAATAGAAGTAACCCCCAAACTATAAATATCGCTAGCAAATACTGCTTTACCAAAAGCTTGTTCTGGTGCAGCATAACCCGCCGAACCAATAGTTGTCCCAGTTTTAGCTAATCTTGTTGCCGTGGCATATTTAGCCGCACCAAAATCTACTAACACTAATTTACGATCTAAACGACGGCGAATAATATTTTCTGGTTTAATATCGCGATGAATTATATTGACATTGTGAATAGCTTGCAGTACTGGTAATAAGTCACTCAAAAGACTGCGAATCTCAGCTTCGGAAAATGCCCCATTTTCAGCTAACTCTTGAGTGAGATTTTCCCCATCGATAAATTCCTGGACAATATATAAGTAATTGTCTTCCTCAAAATGATTTAATAGTTCAGGAATTTGCGGATGTTTACCTAATTCTGCCAAACGTAATGCTTCCTGACGAAATAATTCTGTGGCTTTTTGGACATTATTTTGGTTTTGGGGATAGAATTGCTTAATTGCGCAGCGGGGTTTCGATGGCTGACTCTCATCTTCTGCTAATATAGTTCTACCAAATCCGCCAGCACCAAGAATTTTCTGCCCACGGTATCGTTGAGCTAATAGTAGTTTTTTGCCGCAATTTTGGCAAAATTTATTATTTTTAGGGTTTTCCGGTTTGGAACATTTGGGGTTAAAGCAGTAAGTCATTGGGGAATGGGGAGTGGTTATTTTAGGAACTGTAACACACAATCCAGATGAATTGGGTGGGAAGATTCC
>NZ_JAMZMM010000446.1 GCF_024178385.1 Limnofasciculus baicalensis BBK-W-15
CCCCTGCTCCCCGGCTCCCTGTCCATTTTGGATAATTTCTTACATGCAGTATAGGTTAGTGAAAAAATTAGACAGACGAGAATGGCTGCTAACTAATGGCTTGGGCAGTATGAGTAGCGGTACAATCTGTGATGCCCGCACTCGCAGCTATCACGGTTGGTTGATTGCAGCCCTTGAGCCACCAGGAAGCCGCACGCTATTACTATCTCATTTTGATGCCAGCTTGGAAATAGCAGGAAAAATATGGGCACTTTCCACTAATTTTTGGGATGGCGGCAAAACTATCGATCCATTAGGATACCAACTCCTACGCTCTTTTGAAATCAATCCAATTCCAACATGGATTTGGGGCAGCGAAGACTGGCAATTGACAAGAGCTATCCAAATGCCTTATGGCATAGAAAAAAAGCAAGAGGTAAAGGGTGAGAGGCAAGAGAAAATTAGCCCTACTATACCCCAATTTTGTCACCGAGTTATGGTTAAGTATCGATATGAAGGGAGTAAATCTGGGATATTAAGACTAAGACCATTAATTGGCGATCGCAATTTTCACAAACAACAATTCGCCGATGATACAATTCAATTTTCCCAACTAGTCAGTAATCAGCGCATTTACTTACAATCTATTCGTCAAGGTAAACCGGGAACACCCTGGCAATTGCACTGGAGTGACGGGAATTATCGACCAGATGGACTTTGGTATTGGAATTATTACTATCCAGAAGAAAACAAACGGGGATTAGGTGACAGAGAAGATTTATATAGTCCCGGTTACCTAACAGTAATGCTTCAACCAGGAGAAACCGTAACTATAGAAGCACGAGTGGGATGTCCTGAAAATACTATAACCAAAATCACCTCCCAATCTTTTGAACAAGCCTTGCTAAACGAAGAAACAAGACAAAAGCAACTATTAAATCAAAAGTCAAAAGTCAAAAGTCAAAATTCACTCACCACTCCCAACAAAACACTTTCCAACAAAACTTGGCATCAATTATTACAAGGAGGCGATCGCTTTATTACCTACCGCGCATCAATTGGCAGTCCCACAGTAATAGCAGGTTATCCTTGGTTCAACGATTGGGGTAGAGATACCCTAATTTCTATCCCCGGATTAGCTTTAGCCACGGGACGTTTTACCCTCGCTAAAGGATTACTCAAAACCTTTGGCAGCTATTGTAAAAATGGCTTAATTCCCAATACATTTCCTAATGGCAGCATCCAACCAATATATAATAGTATCAATGCTTCTCTCTGGTGGCTAGAGACACTAGGGCTTTACCTAGAAATAACCCAGGATTGGGATTTTTTGCTCCAACAATATCCCCTAGTGCGGAAAATATACAAAGCGTATACAGCGGGGACTCATTATCAAATTCAAGTGGATGCTACAGATGGATTACTAACTTGGAATGCACCAAATGTTGCTATTACCTGGATGGATGTTGTATTAGATGGCAAACCAATTACACCACGTCGAGGAAAACCTGTAGAAATTAATGCGCTTTGGTATTCAGCATTATGTTGGCTGAGTCAGTGGACAGAGAAAATGGTGATTGGTGCTGTTTCCGATCGCATCCGCCTGATGCACCACTCTCAACACTATACACAGCAAGCAGAAAAGGTAAAAGCATCTCTACAGAAATTTTGGCATCCAGAATTTAATTACTTATACGATACAATTGAGCCAGACGATCGCAGAGATGGTACGATTCGTCCTAATGCTATTATTGCACTATCCCTATATCATTGTGGTTTTCCAAAAGAGCAGGCACGTCAGGTTTTACAAGTAGCAAGAGATCGTCTTCTTACCCCCTACGGTTTGCGCAGTCTCGATCCAGGAGATCCCAATTATATCGGTAAATATAATGGCAATCCCACTCATCGCGATCGCGCTTATCATCAGGGTACAGTGTGGAGTTGGTTAATTGGACCATTTAGTCGCGCATGGCAAAGATTTTATCCCACAGAAGCCCTGCCTTTTGATTGGCAACCGTTACTGGATCATTTTCAGCAAGAAGCTTGTCTCGGTTCGATTTCTCAACTTTTTGATGGCGATTCACCTCACAATCCCCAAGGTGCGATTGCACATGCTGTCTCAGTTGCTGAATTGATTCGCTATTTTTCGCAGTAATTGTTAATAGCTAATAGCTAATTGCTAATTGCTAATGGGCTAATTATTCTACCCCCTACTCCCTACTCCCTATTCCCCTTTAAGAAAGAGGTAAAACTATGCTATTACAGTCACGAGAACAGAAATACTATACTCCAGAAGAATATCTAGAGCTAGAGGTTGACTCTAAAGAACGCCATGAATATATTAATGGAGAAATAATTACTATGACAGGTGGACTACCCAATCATAACCAAATTAGTCTTAACTTAAGCGGATCGCTTAATTTTGCTCTCAAGGGGAAACCTTATCGGGTATTTGTAGTTGACCAAAGACTTTGGATTCCCAAAAAGCAAATTCATACCTATCCAGATATTATAGTTGTTTCTGGTAAACTAGAATTTGCTAAGGGACGGAAAGATACCATTACCAATCCCTTGATGATTGTCGAAGTACTTTCTAAATCCACTAAAAGCTACGATCGCGATGAAAAATTTGCCGCTTATCGCACTATCCCTGGATTTCAGGAATATATCCTTATCGATCAATACACCTTACATATAGAGCAATACTATAAAAGCGATAGCAATAAATGGATATTTTCTGAATATGATAGTGAGGAAGACAGTTTGTCTCTCTCATCTATTTCCTTTGAAATATCTCTATTAGATATATATGATAAAGTTGAATTTAGCGAGGAAGATTACTCCAAAATAGTCAAGAATTATTAATATATTGATGAGTAATATTAACGTAAGTTGAGCTTCATCAATCAATTTGTTACTTTAATCGCTAATTGTGAAATTTTGCTCTTTCCCACCAGCGATTAGCACTCGTAACCAGATCGGTATAAGCTTGAGTTAATAACTAAATTTCTTAAGTGCCGCGATCGCATGTAATCTTACTCCCTCTTGGTCATCCTCTGCTAACTCCTGCAAAGAATCTATCCCTGTAGATTCTCCCAGTTGTCCTAATGATAGAGCGATGGCTTGTTTAATTAGGGTTTCTTGACAGACTGCTTGTCCGGAGTGGAGAAAATCGATTATAATCTGAGTGGCTTTGGGTTTTAAACTGAGAGATTCTATCCGCCCCAAAACGCTGATAATTTCTATACAGATTGATTCCGAACCCCAAAGTAAGCCTTCTTGCAAATAGTCTAGCGCTTTAGCCGTTTCCATCCAACTCAAACCACGGACTATTTCTATTTTTAGACTAATCGGCGTTAAAGGTGACTTGAGAATGGGAAAGAGTGCATCGGCGGCGGCATCCGTTCCCACTCGCCCCAGCGCCACTACTGCTTGACGACATACTTCCCCATTTAGATCGTACAGAAGTGGTTTAAGATGGTTGACTAAATTACAATTTTGTGGTATTTCTCCAACTCGTAAACCCAAGCCAATAATGGCTTCTTTTCTGACTGCCGTGGCTGTATCTTTGAGCGCAGCCAGGAGAACTGTGGTAATCTGAGGATGGTGAAAACTATTCAACGATTCAATTGCAGTAGCGCGGATAACAGGTAAAGGATCGTTAACCACAGTCAGCCACGGTGCGATCGTATCTGGATGTCGGATATGAGATAATGCTTTGACTGCCAACAGTCTTGACTCTTCCTTGGCAAGTAAATTACTTAATGGTAGAATAGCGGAACTGCCCAAATTAGCTAAGGATTGGGCGGCCATTTCAGTTAAATCTTCATCCTCTTCTATCTCAAGCAGTTTCACCAAAGACATGACTGCCGTTGCTTGAGGAAACTGCCCTAAAATCCGACAGGCAAACCAACGGAATTCTAAATCAGCCTCTTCATCTTCCAGAATTTCTACTAAGGGCGCGATCGCAGTTTCCCCAATAGCCGGAAATATTTTAGCAACTTCCCACCGCTCTTGAAAATCCCCTGCTGCAAGTACCTCTACGGCTAGCTTCAGGATTATATCGCAATCTGCTTGCCCTAGGCTAGCGCTGCTACTTGCAGATCGTTTATTATTAAGATCGAGGGGTAACTCTTGTAAACATTGAGTCACTAGCAACCAGTTTCTCCCTCTGGCAGCAGTCCTTGCTTGCTCTAAAATATTAAATATGCTGGTATCCTTGTTTTCTGCTAATCTATTTTTAGAAAAATTAGTCACTTTTTCGA
>NZ_JAMZMM010000447.1 GCF_024178385.1 Limnofasciculus baicalensis BBK-W-15
AAGATGAAGATTCTGTATTGACAGTGGGCTGAAGTCAAAGGTGTATGATTGGCGATGGCAACGCCAGCCAGAGGCATCGCTACTGACAATTAGTTTTATGTAGAGTGGGCAGTCCCCAAGATAAGGTGAACAGCTTATTATTACATTAGTGGGGACTGCCCACCCTATAGTTATTGTCAAAGGTGCGAGATCTCAGTATATGATGAAAAAACTAATAATCGCCCATCGTGGTTTTCACAACTCTGCCACAGAGAATACCATTGAAGCATATCAGAAAGCAATTGAAATTGGGGTAGATGGCATTGAATTTGATGTAAGAAAGACGAAAGATGACATATTAATTTCACATCACGATGAAATAATATATAACAAATATATCAGTAATTTAACCTACGAGCAGATTAATAAAATCGCTGCTGACAAAGGATTTACTGTCCCTACTGTAGAAGAAGTATTAAAAATAACTAAGGGAAAAGTTAAACTATTTGTCGAACTAAAAGAAGAAGGTTATGAAGATGATATTATCAACTTATTACTAAAATATCTTAACTTGGAGGAATTTATAGTAATTTCCTTCAATGTGAGATCTCTGAAACTAATTAAATCAAGTTATGCCGATGTTAAAACAGGCTTATTGTTAAGAACAAAAAAAGCTAAATTATTGGGATTTATCATAAAAATATTTAGCTTTCTGCCAAGTTCAATTATCTTTGGGGTAAATCCAGATATTTTGTTACCTCATGTTGATGGATATTCGTTAGAATTATTAAAATTTGCCCAAAGAGAACAAAAAAATATTGTTTTATGGACAGTCAATGATGAGGTAATGATAGGAAAATTTCTCAAAGATAATATAGTTCAAGGCATCATAACCGATAGCCCTGATGTGGCTATATTTTCGACAAAGCTTTGCCAGTGAATTAGAAATTACTCTAAGTTTTTGTTAGGCTATTGATGAATGGCTTTTCAAAGACTAGATAGAAGCGGTGGGCGACTAAAAATATCCAATCCTGATTCAAGTTATGAATCAGTAAAAAATGAGCAATAATGTTATCTGGAGCAAAAGCAGGTTGTCCAATATTCCAAATCCTACCAGTATTTGCTATCCAGTTATGAATCAACCCAGTAAATAGGAGGGAAAATATAAGTGCTGCATAATAAGGTGGGAGAATTCTACGGGATCTTCGCTTAATGTAATTAAAGAATCCTCCTTTTAAATCACCACTAGTAGAGCGAGCAACTGGTAACATCAAACAATAACCAGAAAGCACAATAAAGATGGCAACAGATGATCTTCACATGGGCGAGGAGTAAGTTGATTGATGTTTGGAAAAAACGAGGAACATTTCCAAAGTGTTGAGATACATCGTTATAGATGTGATAGAGAACGACATAAAGCGCTGCAATACCTCGTAAACCATCCAAGTATTCAAGCCGGATCTTACTTTTTGTCTCATCTGGATTATTGATTAAGGGATCTGTCATATCAGATAACTCCTCTTCTCACAATTTTTACCGCCTCGTCAAAATTGATAACTCAGCAGGTGCTAACTGCTCCAGAGATTGCCAAATTTTCGCTAATAAAGGCTCGAATCCTTTACGGGCTACGGCTGAAATTTGGAACACAGGTACTTGAGTTAAATGATTGAGTTTGGTAGCAATTTCATCGACAATATCTCCATCCATAGCATCTATTTTATTAATAGCTAAAATTTGGGGACGTTCCGATAATCCCCGTCCATAAGCTTGTAATTCCTCTTGAATAGTTTGATAATTAGCAATCGGGTCATCAGCCGTAGCATCAATTAAGTGTAATAATAGCTTAGTCCGTTCGATATGGCGGAGAAATTCGTGGCCTAAACCTGCACCTAAATGTGCCCCTTCTATTAATCCAGGAATATCAGCAAAAACAGTACCATCACCTGACGGTTTTCGGACTACACCTAAATTCGGTATTAGTGTAGTAAATGGATAATCAGCAATCTTAGGGCGTGCGGCTGAAATTGATGAAATTAGCGTAGACTTCCCGGCATTTGGCAAACCAATAATACCCACTTCTGCCAATAACTTCAACTCCAAACGTAAACGGCGTTCCTCTGCTGGTTGCCCCGGCAAAGCATAATCTGGTGCGCGATTTTGATTGCTTAAGAAATGCTGATTTCCCAACCCTCCCTTTCCGCCTTTCGCCACACAGAAAGTTTGGTCAGACTTAACCAAATCGCAGAGGATTTCCTCCGTATCAGCATCATAGATAACAGTACCGCAGGGAAGCAGAATTATGCGATCGCTTCCATTTGCACCCGTCCGATTATTCCGCCCGCCCTTTCCCCCATTTTCAGCTTGGAAGCGATGGGCATACTTAAAATCCAGCAAGGTTTGCAAGTGTTCAACCGCAGTTAAAATCACATCACCACCCTTTCCCCCATTACCACCCGATGGTCCTCCAGCAGGGACATATTTTTCCCGCCGAAATGTCACTATGCCATCCCCACCTTTCCCTGATACAACTTCAATTTCTACTTGGTCGATAAATTTCATTGTTTGTTTTTTGTTGTTGTTTGTTTTTTGTTGTTGGTTATTTGTTATTTGTTGTTTTTTATATTACAGAAGTTTTGTCTGCCACAGTTATTATTGATTTTCATAACAACTAACAACCAACAACCAACAACCAACTCAAAAATATTGTGACACATCTTCACCCCGATCGTCTGCCAAATAGGATAAAGCTCGAAAGCGTAAACCTACTAATTGATCGTAAAGGGGATTAATCTTACACATGGGAGGAATATGAACAATTTTGTGACCAAATAGTTTCACATCTCGCTCAAACGGACATTGGGATGGAATCATTTTACAGATAAATCGCGCTACCCGTGGGTCATGAACTTCCATCCCATCTAACCATTCTCGCATTGGTTGCAAGACATCAGCCGCTGGCTGAGGTAAAGTTCCTGGTTTCTGAGGTAATTGCTGAATACCGTCAGATCCCTTAATCACCTCATCATGACAAAGTGTAGCTCGCAATCCATCTAAAGCAGCTACCTTTAGCCCTAAAGCCTCACAGAATTCGTGTAGAACATCCGCTTCGGTAATGGAATAGATACCATCTGCCAATGCTACCATGACAGCCGTTCTAATAAAATTTTCTGCGATCTTGGGATCTTTCCCTAACGCTGCGGCTAATTCTGCTGGAGAAATTCGCTCATCGAGAGATGGTAAATTACTCTCAGCAAAGAGTTCATCATGGGTGAGTTGCTGAACTACTTCTTGTTCCTGTGGATCGAAGTTACCATCTGCCCAAGCTACAGTAAATAAACCCCGCAGCCAAGCGGCAATTTGTACTTCTGTGTAGAGAGATTCAGTTACAGGTGTCATATTTATGTTAAATACTCCAATCGCTCTCCATTGCTACCGCGATTATAACTCTGGGGGAAGAGAGGGAAGAGGGGGGGAGCAAATTTTTTACTAAAATTCTCCCACTCCCCACTCCCCACTCCCTATTTGTGAGAAGAGGCGATCGCAACTACCCCATACACTTGTACTCCTTCCTGCCGCAGAGTTTCCGTTGCTGAACGAACTGTAGCACCTGTGGTGTAGATATCATCCACAATTAATACAGGTGAGGTGGGTGGATTTTTGCGAAAGCACTTACCGATGGTAAATGCTTCAGCTAAGTTTTGCGATCGCGCTTGTGCTGATAAACTAAATTGTGCTTCTGTTTCCCTGATTCTTTCTAATCCCAAGGGTTGGTGTTGATATCCAGTAATCTGACAAAAACTTTCGGCAATCAGCTCCGCTTGATTAAACCCCCGACTTTTCTGTTTACTAGGATGGAGGGGAATCGGGACGACTATTAATTTTTTCGTATATTTGGCAGCGGCTCCTTTCAGCCAAGCCTCAGCTAACCAGTTACCAAGGGGACGGGCTAACTGAGGTTGATTATTATATTTTAGGGATGCGATCGCTCTTTTGACTCCATTCCCATAATTTCCCCAGATAAATACAGGTAATTCTCCTTGCCATAATCTACTATGGTTACTCAGTTGACACCGTTGTAACTGTCTGTAACAGTATTGACATATTTCAGTTTCCGCAGGGCGAGTGCATAATGGGCAGTTTGATTTCAAAAACAGAGATAGTAGACTGTTTTTGATTTGTTTAATTCTATTTGAGATCATATTATGAACTGATTCCTACTCTATTCACAATCAGCCTTCATAATTCCCAATACC
>NZ_JAMZMM010000065.1 GCF_024178385.1 Limnofasciculus baicalensis BBK-W-15
TGTAGGGTGTGTTAGGCACGGGCGATAAATTCAGGATTTCAACCCATAATTAAATGCCCGTGCCTAACGCACCATTCTCAATGTTTGTCACAAAAATGAACATTTTTTACCATTAACCCGAAAGAGCAAGCATTCATTGTACTTTCTAAGGTTTATATTTCTTGCCACATTTGAATAATGGGATATCCATCATAACTTGCAGCAGTTGCGATAACCCGACAGTGGTTAAAACCACTGTCTAATAGCTTAAGTCAGTTAAAACTGACTGGCATCAGAATTTCAGTCCATTTTAATGGACTTGAGCTATTAGCCGTAGAATTAATTCTACGGCGGGTTGTAAGGCTTACTTACAATGGTGCAAGTTATCAGAGATCCCGAACTTTAATAGTGGATGTAAAGAGGGGATCTCAAACAACAATTGTTATTCTGACTCATCGGCTTTTTGAGGAGGATTCTGCTCTGTGGCAGGCGATGCTAACTCATCCTCAGTAAAATATTGTCTCGCCACAGATTGAAATGCTTCTACAGATTGGAGAGTAACCGCCTGAATCAGAATATTCCATAACACATTAAGATCTTTTATCTTGTTAATTAGCTCCCTCAATTTTGGTGGAATGTTTTGAAAACGAACTTCAAGGATACGAATAATATCTTCCTGTCCTTTCGTTATCTGACCTTGTTCCAATCCTTTACTGATTCCAATCCGTTCTACACTAGTAATATAAGGCATCTTTGTCTCCTGTTCTAACGTCTGTATCTCTGCCCAAAGTCGCTCTTCTTCACTCTGAGGTAACCCGATAAACCAGTCGATTAGTCTAAATAATTGAACTATATCCTCTCGCCCATACCCCCGTGAGTATAAACTCTTAATTAGAGATAGCTTTTTCTCATAGCCAACTCGCACATCTTTGCCTGCAATTTGTGCTGATAGATGTGCTTGAACTATTGGAGCCAACGGGCTGCGACTTGCTGAAAGATCCTCCATACTGTAATCTATTAATTTTACCACTGGAAACTCTAGTATTGCCCGACAGCGCCAGAGTTGACGCTCATATCTATTCGGTGTCCAGCTTTTTTGCTCGTCGCCTAGTATCGCTAAACTCACGACACTTCGACGATATCGATCGAATATCCGGCTGTGGTAAATGTACATCCTTTCTGAGAATTCACTTTGGCTTTGGGATTGTACTTCTAGTTTATATTTCTTGCCACATTTGAATAATGGGATATCCATCATAACTTGTAGCAGTTGCGATAACCCGACAGTGGTTAAAACCACTGTCTCATAGCTTAAGTCAGTTAAAACTGACTGGCATCAGAATTTCAGTCCATTTTAATGGACTTGAGCTATTAGCCGTAGAATTAATTCTACGGCGGGTTGGGCAGCTTAGTGACAAGGGTAAAAGTTATCGGAGATCCCGAACTTTATGAAGAAAAACTATTGGGATTAACCAAATCTTTTATCGTGTATGATGGATGGTAAATTAGTTCATTAATCAAACTTGGATAATCCTAGTCGCTGCTTCAATACCAGCCAGATAAATTGGGGATTCCCCATGATGTAACGTTGCCACAAGCGACGTGGTTCAACGATTAGGCGAAAGAACCACTCTAGTCCCATTTTCTGCATCCAGACTGGCGCTCTTCTCACCATATCGGCAACTAGCTCGAAGCTAACGCCAATACCGATGGAAATTGGTACGTTTAGCTCTTGATAATGATCGTAGATCCAATATTCTTGTTTGGGAGCGCCTAATCCGACAAAGAGAATATGGGGTGCGGCGGCTTTAATTTGGGAGTTGATTAATTCTAGTTGGGCGGGTTGTGACTCAAATCCATAAGGGGGACAATTAGTTCCGACAATGTTTATACCTGGGTGTCTTGCTTCGAGTATTTCTTTTGCTTTTTCTGCTGCACCGGGACGACCACCGAGTAAGAATATTTTAAGTCCTTTTTCGGGTGCGATGCCTGCGGCGGGCGAAGCCATCGCGCAGAGTTTTTCAAATAAATCTGTGCCGTTGACGCGCCCGTTTAGGGGGATTTTTAAGAATTTGGCTGCCCAGAGGAGGGATACTCCATCGGGTACTACTAGAAAGGCTTTTTGATAGATTTCGCGGAAATGGGTGTCTTTTTGGAGGGTGAGGATGTGTTGCGCGTTGGGAGTTACTACATATTGGGGTGTTTTGCCTGTGAGGGCTTGGTGGGTGATGGTTTTGAGAACTTCGTCGAAAGTGTATTTATCGATATTGATGCCACAGATATTTATTTTCATGAAATACCCTGTATTTTAAATGATGATGCTGGTTGTGTCTTTCCATAAAATGGGCTTTGTCAAAAAGTAAATTCTGTCATCCTTGTTTTATTAAGCTTTACTCTTTAACGACATCTTTTAAGATTTTAGCTAACCCTTCTGAAAATTTTTCTATGTTATACTTAGTTTCACATAAGAGGCGACCTCGTTTCCCCATTTCCTTGGTTTCAGATGGATGCTCGAATAGATAGGATATTGCCTCTTGCCAACCTTTGACATCTCCTGGTTCCACCCAAATGCCAATTCCTTCTTTTTCAATATCGATATCAATTTGTCTATGTCTCGTTATTACGACAGCTTTTCCTAGAACCATAGCGTTTAGTAGACTCGTCAGTCCAATCGGATTGCGCAATGTTTTGGGGGTAATTTTCAAAGGAATGGCAACTGCGTATGCTTTGTTATACTCTGCTTCCATTTCTGAAAATGATAGAACGTTTGCAGCTTTTGGATGCTCGGATTTAATTTTTATGTTTGAAGGAAAGTCAGAAATTGTAGGAGCAGAGTTTCCCGAACAATAGATTTTCAGAGAATGGTTAATAGAGCTAAATGCTTTGACAAGGGTGTTATAGTCTCGATCTGATTTGCCTGCACTTAAAATAAATCCTGTGTCACTATCTTCTTTATTAGCAGCGGTATCGCTATCTCCAATGTTTTGATAAAAAGATAAATCCATACCCCATTCTAATATTTCTAGCTTGTCTTCAGATATAGCAAAATCGTTTCTAAGTTGATCTCTAATTACACTATTCAAGCACAGAAGTTTATCATAACCATTAACCATGACTTTAAAAAATATAGTACTCCATAAGTTTTTTCTGAATGTTTGAAATGACACAGCAACAACAGGTTTTTTAAAAATACCTATGGAACGGAGGAAAGCTATTAATAGTGTATTGAAATAATGTCCTGAATAAACAATATCGTATTTTTTATAGGCAAAAATTATCCTTAACTCTTGATCTAGATCTCCTAGTATTTTAATTTTAGAGCTAATTTTTTTTAGTATAGTATATTTACTATGAGGCAAGATTTCCAGGTCGATACCATATTGCTCAAAGTGGGTAACTCCCCAAAGATGATGTCCTGGGTACTCTTTTTTTTTCCACTGCTCCCAAGCCCAATCCATCCCATAGTTATTAATAAAAATTACTTTCATTTTATGCACCTCAACATTCATAACTCACTCATTGCCCTGGCTACATCAGCCATAAATTTATCCCGCCGATCATTATACCAATCTCGCGCATCTTCAAAAGCTTGATCTATACCTGGAGAAGTAACCGCTAACACGATAAGTTTAGCAAACTCCTCTGGCTGTTGGGCAACTTGCACCGTTTTTGGTGGGTCAGAAATTGCCCGCATAGCTACTGATGATTTATTTTTCATTGTTCCTTAATCACTCTACCAAGCGATACCCTGGTAATCCAAATCCTTAATTGGTTCATTAAAAATACCCACTAAGTCTAAAACCCTTGTTCCTTTGGCAGCTTCTCCTAACACCTGACGAAACTCGGCTGTAGCATAAGTTACCACTATCATCTCCGCCCCTTCCATAGCCTGCTGAGGTTCTGCCACTAGCAGCGCTTCAAAGTGAGGCAAGTTATGCTGGATATAAGCTAGGTTAGTACCCACGAGTCGCGCTTGCTGTACAGCTTTGTCATAAATCTTCACCTGGCATCCTTCTCCCAATAACCGTTTCACCATTAATACCGATGGACTTTCTCTGAGATCGTCTGTGCCTGATTTGAAGGCTAGACCAAATACGGCAATCTGACGTGCCCCGGAACGGAGTACTTCCTGCACGGCCAAATCAATTTGGACGGTATTGGTGGCGGGAATGGCGTTTAGTAGGGGGATTGGCACATCCATTGTCCGGGCACAATATAGTAATGCTCTCAAGTCTTTCGGAAGACAGGAACCGCCGTAGGCAAATCCTGGGCGCATATAGGTAGATGAGAGATTCAGTTTAGTATCTTGAACGATAATATTCATTACTTCCCGTCCATCTATTTCAAAACCCTTGGATATCCTGCCTATTTCATTGGCAAATGATACCTTGGCGGCGTGCCAGGTATTGGCAACAAATTTGACCATTTCCGCTACTGGCGGCTTGACGACAATTACTGGCGCGTTTACCTTGGCATACATTTGCCGCACCACGTCTTCAGCTACGGGATCTTCAGTACCAATAATTGTGTAGGGGGGTGCGTCGTAGTCGCGAATGGCTGAACCTTCGCGCAAAAATTCCGGGTTAAAAGCCAAATGTACAGATTCAATTTGAAGAGTATCTTGCAGTAAAGTATGACAACGATCTAGTGTACCTGGGGGAACAGTACTACGGAGAACAATCGCATGAGGAGCCGATTTTTTGCGAATCGCTGATCCTATTTCTTTACAAACATTAAAAACGTAGCTGAGATCAGTTTCTCCCCTCTCTGTCGAAGGTGTCCCAACACTGATTAGTGAAGCATCTGAAGCAATAACTGCTGCTTCTGCATCGGTAGTAGCGCGGATACGTTTTGAGGCAACCCCTTCTGCTAATAACTTACCTAACTCTGGCTCCACAATCGGGGATTCTCCTGCACCAATCAAAGCAACCTTCTCCGGGCTGACATCAACACCAATTACCTCGTGTCCATCTCGTGCTAAACATGCTGCTGTCACTGCACCGACGTATCCAAGACCAAAAATACTAATTTTCATGGGTAACCTCCAAATAGTTTTGTCAGGGAATGCACGAGTCTTTCTCGCTAAAAAATCTCTGACAAATTATAACTCTCTAATTGCCTGACCTACATCAGCGATGAATTTATCTTGCCGATTCTTAGCCCAACTTAAAGCATCATCAAAGGCTTGGCGTGTAGGTGGAGAATTAACAGATGAAACTAGGAGATTAGCAAAATCCTCTGGCTGTTGAGCGACTTGAACAGTTGGGGGAGGGTCTGCAATTCCACGGAGGGCAATGGGAGTTGCTACGATGGACGAACCCGAAGCAATGGCATCTAAGGTTTTGATTTGTATACCACTACCGCTAAGAATAGGAATTGCGATCGCTCTAGCTTGTGCCATGAATTGTTGGGCATCTGGTACAAATCCCCGATAATTAATATTAGGATACTTCCCTACTAACCAATCTCCACCCTTGCCAGCAATATGAATTGATAGGCTAGCTGGTAATTTAGGATAAACATTTTCCAGAAACCAGTCAAGTCCTTCCTGATTAGCTCTCCATCCCCAACTACCTATAATGCCGATGTCAAAGTCTTTGCTGGAAAATTGGCTCGTCAACTCGGCTAAACCAGGAGGTATTCCAAATACTCTTACTTTCTCTACGTTTTTAATACCCCGAAAATATTTAGCATCATGTTCTGTATATGCCCAAACTTCTTGGACTACACTTGACAATCTATCTTGCATTTCTTTTGTCAAGTGAGCCTCTCTCTTATATATCCATTTTGCGATCCAGTTACGAGCCGTTTTAAAACTCTCTTCATAAATCTCATGTTCCACGTTGTGGGCTATTAGTACAAGTTTGTATTTAGGATCAATAAAAGGCTGTAACCACTCTAATCTTGAATGATCCACGACTACTACATCATACTCTTTACTGGCGAGAAGTTCCTTAACTGTTTTTATGTAGTCCAGAGAATAGTATTTTGCCGCTGAGTAAGGTAGTCCTTTGATTAAGCTGAGGAACAACCAAAAAGCCGGGTATAACTTTTGGGCATTGGCTGTTTCTATATATCGTTCACCAATGAGTATCTCTTGTGTGTTTTTTTCAAAATCTTGACCTTTTCTACAATATCCTAAAACTGAAACTTCATGGCCACTACTCCCAAGGGCATCAATGAACGCTTGTGTTGATATTTCACCTCCAAGTTGTTTCTTTCTCGCCAGAATTGTTGTTAAAAATAAAATTTTCATAGTTGATCGCTATCTATACGATAAATATGGTTATATTTTTCTACTTTTATCCATCTCTTGCTTAAAATTTTATGTTTGTTCATAATTTTATTTAACCCATTTTTCTAGATATATTGAAAAATTGTACTCGCAAACCGTTCAGCAGAGTTTTGTTCAGCAAAATCTTTCATGCTGGATATATCGCACAATTCACTTGGGGTTTTAAGTATAAACTCAGTTAATCCCTTAGCAATTTCAGCAGGAACACTGGCATCTACTGTCAGACCTAGTTTATCGCGTTTAACTATCTCTCCCATTAAACCATAGTTTGTACTGAGTACAGGTTTATCAGCAGCAGCGGCACGGACTAGAATAGCACTCATGCCAATGTGACGCTGATATGGAGCAAGTATGACATCTGATACTTGAAAATAGGATTGAATTTCTCGATCTGGAACAAACTCATCACGGATAATGACCTGTATCGGCAATGTTTCAGAAAGCTGGGCTAGGCGCTCTTTGACAAGAGGTTCTGATGCTATTGGTCCTACCAAGAACAGACAGAATTTTTGACAAATTTCAGAAGGTAAAATTGCGATCGCATCTAACAACTCGTAAATCCCTTTGCGCCTCTGAGGAACCCCAAACATCAAAAACGTTGTTCGACCAGGTTGTACTGCCAGATTATTTCTAATTTCTGCTAATTTAGAGTCAGACTCGCTGTAGATTTGGACTGGATCTGGCAGATAGATTGGATTAGATCGAGGGTTTAATTTCTTGATATAGTCTACGGCAAAAGTGTCCAAACAAAACAAGTTTTTGAGATGGGAGTTACCGAGAAGGAGAGATAGAACAAATTTGTCTCGCTTTTGCAAGATCCCCTCGTGACGCGAAGGGGCGAATTCCGCAAATTCACTATAATGAAATATGGGGCGGAAATATATCCCAGATAAAGGACAAGGAAATCTTCTTAGCAAAGCCAGAGACAACAAGATAGAATCAAAGTACATCAGCAAACATTGAGTAACCTCTAGTTGCTTTACATACTTATTGAGTAAATGCCATTCCTGGAAAGCGCGGATGAGGCGATCCCGGCTAGAGTCTTCAGATTTGAGTTTAGCTTCCTCTTCTGGGGAGATTGCCACGAAGTTGATGTTACTGCGATCCCTCTCAGAAGCTGCATTCACAACATCAGGATGTGATTTTATGAATTTGGGGGTTACCAGAATATCTAGCTTTCCTGGCAAGTTTTGTTCTTGCCAATATCTGACTAAGTGTAGGATATATCCGGCATGATGACCTGTATAAAAGAGGTCAAATATGAGAAGCTTGCGATTTTTCTCTGGTCTCATAACGTTACTCTTTCTCTTACTCTGAATATCTTTACCCTGGCTATACACTAGTATATTTTTTATTGCGATCTGCCACTATTTCTTCATAATATCTAGACATGTCTATTGCTTTTTCTGGCCACGTTTGCTTCTTCGCGAACTCATAGGCAATTCTCCCCATTTCGCAACGTAGATCTGGATTTCTATACATCCACTCAACAGCATCAGCTAAGGCATTGACCGTATCCGGTGGATTAGTCACCGACACCTTAATACCTGCACCAGATGGTAAAAAATCTCCTACTCCATGATGATCTAATGCAATCACAGGTAGTGCTTGAGACATGGCTTCCAGTACCACAGAGCCAAAAGAATCTCTCAGACTAGTAAATAGAAAGACATCACTATTCCGGTACTTATCTATTACTTCTCTCCAAGGGACAGAACCAAGGTAATCCACCTGATTTTCTAAACTAAATTTCTCAATCCATTCAGATATATGATGGCTCAGGACACCTTCACCTATAATAGTTAATTTAAAAGGTATTACATGACTTATCTTTGATAAACTTTCGAGGGCAAGGAGCAACCCCTTTCTGGGGATTATCCTACTAAGCCAAAGCAAACGTAGTTCCGTCGCAGTTGAGCGGGTGGGTGGTTGATCGGGCAAATAATCAGGAAGTAACCCACTATCAAGAAATAATTCAACATGCTTTGCACCAGCCTTTTGAGCTAATTCAGCCGTGTCGCAGTTTGTGGCTAAAACTAAATCAGATCGCTTGACAGTTTTGTTGAGAAGTGGATTAAATTGATATAAATGTTTGATGATGAAAGCTCTAAAAGATTCAATATTCCAACCATTAATAAAATACTTTTTAAAAGCAGGTGGGGCAAGTTGTCCACCACCAACAGGTCCAAAGATAAATGGTTTGTTAAGCTGGCAAAGCTGAGAACCTGCAGACAGGTTTGCCATAGTTATGTGATGGACAAGATCAAATCCCTGTTTCTCATCTAGTTGCCGTGCAATTTTGTAAGCCTGCTTTTGCCATACTAAGTAACTTAGGCCAATCAACCACGTTGTATTTTTAGCAAAGCGCCGACAAAACTTAATCCAAGCAGGAGTATCAACGTAGATCCAATGTATCTTGGACATTGGGCGAGAAGCCAAAGCTTTTTCAGTGCTCTCCTTTCCCATGCGGTTCAAAACCCACACCTCGTGTCCCAAATCCGCCAGGTGTAGTGGCCAGTTCCAGCCAGATGCCATTTCTGATCCCGCATTTGGCGCACATTCATAAGCAACTAAAAGGACTTTCATGTAGCTATTCTCCAGTTTATTAATGGCGGATATATAGCATTTTCATTTGGGATGTAAACAAACTCCCATCAGAAAAAGGCAACAGGGAACTCCTCAACAGGCAACGAGGGAAAGAGATACAGAGTTTTTAATGACCAGAAGAAAAGACTTTCTAGTTTACAACTCATTTGAAAATGCTATATCGGGAATGAGTTTCGCGCACGAGGAATTAGAATAAGCTAATCTAGTGATTGCTTCCATATTCCTGACTAAACATTGGCATACCTTGCCTGCTCCGCAGCGACTATTTCCTTTAAGATATGGTCAAGGCTGCGAGTAATCTGCCATTTTGGGAAATGGGATTTAAGTTTCCCCAAGTCTGAGATATAGCAGATGTGATCCCCGATGCGGTTTTGGTCTACATAAGTCCAGTTTACTTTTTTGCCTGTTAAGCTTTCGACTATATCGAAGGCTTCCAATACAGATACGCTATTTTCGCGACCACCTCCCAAATTATATACTTCTCCCGGTCGAGGATTTCCTCGAAATGCTTCAAATGATTGGATGACATCAAAGCTATGGATATTATCTCGCACTTGCTTGCCTTTGTAACCAAAAACTTTGTAAGTACCGCCAGTTACGGCTACTTTAACTAAGTATGATAAGAATCCATGGAGTTCAACCCCGGAATGGGATGGACCAGTGAGGCAACCGCCTCGGAATATACCTACCTTCATCCCAAAGTAACGTCCGTATTCTTGTGCTACCACATCAGCCGCAGTTTTAGAAGCACCAAAGAGGGAGTGGAGACAGCGATCGATCCGACACTCTTCGGAGATTCCGTTGTAGTCTTCAGGATTGGCATAATCATAGCGCTTTTCCATCTCCACCAGCGATAATTCGTTGGGAGAATCACCATAAACCTTGTTGGTACTTATATGAATAAAAACTGCCTCTGGACAAAATAGCCGAGTCGCTTCTAGGAGATTAATTGTACCCAAGGCATTGACTTCAAAATCCAACAGGGGAATTTGACAAGCCTTATCGTGGGAAGGTTGAGCCGCACAGTGGATAATCAGATCGAAGGGATGAGTCTCGAAGAGTTGAAAAAGGCTCTGGCGATCGCGAATATCAATTGTATGATGCTGGAAATTGCGAGTGATTTCCTGTAAGCGGCTGCGGTTCCAGGTGGTATCGCCTTGAGAACCAAAGAACTCCGCCCGCATGTTGTTGTCTACGCCAATCACCTGATGACCTTCGCGATCGTAGTATTCGACTGCTTCGGAACCGATTAATCCACTTGAACCTGTAACTAGTACTTTCATGCACTTACTCCTGATTTGCCAAAATTATACGGGGCTATACATTTACCTAAATTTTACTATCGGGTGTCGCTGATTCTTCTAAGTTGTTGTCAACTCTGCCGCTAACCTACTTCTTCTAAGTCTCATTTGCTCCACAGCCGTCGAAAACGCTATTGACACATAGAAAGTCCACAGAGAACTCGATCCCAGCGTCCCCAAATTATCAGTAAAATTCAATAACAATAAAGATATTAAGGATTGCAGCATCCAAAAGCTTTCTATAATTGCAGGTGAATTCAATAGATTCACCAGTCTCATTAAAACTGAAACAATATTAAACATATACAAAGATAATCCCACAAAGCCATATTGGAGTAACATATCCATATAACCGTTATGAGCGTTAAAGCGGATCGATCCTTCTCCTATACCAACGTTCTCTCCTCCCGCCCAGGAATTATTTATAACATATAAACCGTAGTCAGAAGTCCAGAAACCAACACAACCATAACCAAGCCAAGGTCTCTCGTACAGCTGATCGAGCATTAATTTCCATATAGGTATCCGTCCACTAAAAGTCATTTCTCTACCTAGGGTATCAACTACTATAAACTCCATATTACTGACAAATATTACCAATCCACTCCCGACTAAAACGAACATTATGAGCATCAAAACTACCCGAAGTTTATCCTTCTGCTTGGCAAACTTATACAGAGGGAATAGGCAAAGAGAAATCGCAAAAACTAAATAAGCTGTTTTGCCCTCAGTCAGCCAAAGAAGAACTATTGCTAGACTAAATAGCATCCAAGCCAGCCACCGATATCTTTTCCCATTAAGAGCAGTATTCAGAAACAGCAAAGCTGTTAGTGTCTGATTAGCTGCTGCGCCGTTTTTAAAATTATATATACCTATCCATAGATCGTCACGGTTTCTCCCATAATCTGAAAGAACTAGGGGAAGTACCATACTTAGAACTGCTCCTATACCCAATACCCAACGCCATAGCTGCATCTGCTGCTTCATGTCGTAGCGGGTTGCTAGGTATATTCCCAGCATAGTACCACGTAGAGCTGCTTTAAACTCGATTGATGTGAATGCCGGAGATGCCGTCCAAAAAACTGAGGCGACACTCATGCCAGCGAAGAGTAGTAGTGGTATATCTTTGCTAGCAACATAAGCAAATCGCTTCCACCGCCAAGCAATCAAAATACCCAGGATTGCATAGCTTCCTGGCTTCATAATTGTGACGATTAGAGGGTATGTATTAACAGCTAAAAAATACAGAAGTAATGAACCAATAAGCCATGGTTCTAATTTCAGTGCCAAACTGTGTAAGGTTCTAGTTTTCAATTGACACCCTCCGGCTGTTTAACGTAGCTGCTACATTATTTTTCAAACTTTGGGTTTTTCGCGATAGCTTGCGCTACTGCAAAGTAGATCGCCTCCTGCTAAAATATTGGGAAAAAGTGATATCTTACACCAGTTTCACCCCGACTCCAACCCGAATAGGAGAGGCGAGTATGATTTTTATCCAGTTGAGTGAGCATCTCCCAAGATTTGAGTAAAAAGAGAAACATATCTACTCGCTTGGATCTCCATGGTAAATTCCTGCTCCACTTTTTCACGGGCGCGAAATGACAATTTTTGATGTCGTTCCTCGTTTTCTAACACCCAAGCAATCCCCCTCGCCAAATCCTCAGTTTTATAAGCTTGGGCTAAATAGCCATTCTGCTCATGCTCAATCATATCAGGCATCCCGCCAATATTAAAAGCAACACAAGGAGTTCCACAAGCGATCGCCTCCATTATAGTATTCGGTAAGTTATCCTGAACGGAAGGTAATACAAAAACATCGGCGGCTGAATAGACTAGAGCTAGGGATAAATCGTCACTCAATGTCCCTAAGTAATGAGCATTAAAACCAAATTCAGGTGGATTCTCCGGTCGCTCGGCACCAAAAATAACTAACTCTAGTCTATCGTACCACCCAGATTTACTTAATTCTTGCAGCGCTGGTTGTAAGAGGTGGAATCCCTTGCGTTTATCGCTGGTTGCTTTTAGGGAACCGAACAGAATAAGTTGCTTGTCTTGAGGTAAATTGAGGACTTGTCTTGCTATCTGTCGATTTATCGGTCTGTATCTGTTAGGATCGATACCATTGGGAATTACCTCTATTCGCAAATCCTTAAAAAGAGAGCTTTCCCTAGCACACTTAGCTAACCACGAACTAAGGGCGACAACAGTTAGATTAAGATTTTTCCAAGCTTTGGTTTTACGCTGCCATACCCAGCGGGATATATCCCAGTCTTTAGTGCTGCCCAATTGCGGACAAGCACCACAGGATATTGTGTAGCGATCGCAATCTTGGTTATAATGACATCCCCCGGTAAATGCCCACATATCATGGAGACTCCAAACTAGAGGTGGCTTTAGTTTAGCTAATGTTTCAATTTGCATATAGCTACTATTAATCCAATGTAAATTAATAATATCAGGATTTAGTTTGGTAACTTGGGGCGCGATTGTATCAGGAAGCCACTGATTAGAAAAAGTAGCACTGTCTCGCTGAGGATAAAATTTAGTTGGAAAAGCCCCAAATGTTTGCCGCATTTTAGCTATGCCTTCTGCAAATTTTGTTTTGGGTGCAATTACTTTTGCATCGTTACTGAATTTTTCCTGCACTAGCATCTGAGAAGTAACACCAATTCTTTCTAATCCCTGATGGAGGCGATAAGCAGCGCGAGCCGCCCCTCCTTCAATATCATAAGTGTTGATGAGCAATACCTTCATTCTATCATCTCCTTTTGATACTGCTGTTCCACGTCTCGAAGTTTTCTGGCTGGTACTCCCACCCATATTTCATTTTCTGGGATACTTGTAGTCACCACGCTACCTGCTCCGATTATCGAATTTTTGCCGATTACACAACCAGGAAGAACAGTTACACCAGCACCAATCCACACATTTTCATGGATAAAAATACCTGTTCTCTCTTCCTCCCATGGTAAATCTCGGTAGGGCAGTTCATGTGATATGCCATGATTGGATGCAATCAATGATACTTGCTGGGCGATTAAGCAATTTCGTCCAATAGACACTTTCCCTCCAGCCGCCCGAATGTTAGCATGAGAACCAATAATAGCACGATCTTCAATAATTAATCCTCCAGGAATTTTACTGTAAGGAGATTTAGACAGAACAACAATCTCAGAAAATGAGCCTATGAGAACCTCAGAACCAATCTGGATGGCATCAATTTCATCATAAAGCCAGGTGACAGGAAAATTCAGAATCAATCCAGGGTTATGATACTGGATACTCAAACCTTTCCGCCAACGCCTAAAGTAAGCTTTAGGCTCTCTGACTAACACCTTAAATAGTTGAATTAGGTTCATAGTACTTTGAATGTTACAGGTAATGATCTGTATTTATTCTCAGTATTTTATCAACTCCTTTACCTTTTTCTTAACCAATGATAATGGACTGGGTAATCTAAAATTATTTTTTTGAGTAAAATCGTCAGCTTTAACATCTCGAATCACAAATGGAGGATGCTGAAGCGGAAAATTTATTGCTTCAACTGCCATCATATCAAACTGATTCGATTTGGTTGTGTGGGTTGCATCTTTAGCATAACCTATATTAGTAATTAAATTAACATTGGGAAGAATAGTCAAACCACTCTGAACCCAACACGTAAATGTCCATCGAAAAGCCCAACTATCAATTTTTCCTTCTCCTCTATATGTAGATTGGAATATTTTTTTCCAGTATTTTACAGCGCTGGCATCTAATAAGATATCTCTGAGCAAGTTGTTGTCACGGACTTCTGGCCATACTTTCATGGTAAAATCAAAATGCTGCCATGCCCGTCGCCAAGAAGCCCAACCCCAACAGTGGTTGTAACGGGAAAAATAGTAGCTGTAATCAATTTTTCTATGACCAAATTGGAAATTATTACCAGCAATAACCATGATGCGATCGTCATTCTGGTAACGTTCAAGTAGTTCTTCACAAAACCGAAAAAATGTGGGATGGGGAATGCAGTCATCCTCTAAAATAATTGCCTCCTCAACATTATCAAAAACCCAATCTAGACCACTAGATACACGTTTAGCACAACCTAAGTTAACATCAGAATAATTCGTCAACACCTCACAATCCCAATCAACCCTATCAATAATAGCACGGGCAGCAGCACACTTCTCCGCCTCCCCCGGTTTATCTGCACGCGCACCATCGGCAATTACCAGTAGCTTGGGTGGTTTCGCTTGACGAATTACCTCAAATACTTTCTCAGTAGTATCTGGGCGTTTGAAGATGATAAATACAACAGGGGTTTTCAATTGCCAATCAGACATTTAATTTATTCCAATTAGTAAATTAGATTTAAGTCACTAACGACAAAAGTCTCTGTCTCCTTATTCACCCTTTCCCCCTTTTAGTAAAGCCTTAATTTCACTCAAAGAAGGAATACTGCGCAACGGCGGTATAGTTTTCTTTAGCACTCGCATACCTTCTCGAAGAAATTTAGCATCGTAGAAATAATTTGATTTCATAGGGGGCTGTCGTGGTAATTTATCGTTACAAATATCTGTCAATAACTCTAACCATTGTTTGGCATTCTCTTGGTAAGAGAATTTATTTTTAACAAATTCTATCCCGTTTTTGCCAAATTCTTTAGCTATTGTAGGATTATTTAACAGATACAAAATATTCTTTACCAATTCTCTATCGCTGTTACCTAACAATCCCGTCTTTCCATGACTCACTGTATCTAGCAATCCTCCTTTAGCAGCCGAAACAACTGGAGTACCACAGGCTTGAATCTCCACAGCACCCGAACAAAATGTTTCTGTTGCACCGGAAGGGTTAACAACTCCCACATCAGCTTTCTGCAAAATTTCAATCTTCTCTGTACCAAGTAATCCCGCAAAATGAACCGACTCAATTACATTGCCATTTTCATCAGATAAAAATGGGCGTATGGAATTTGCTTCGTAGTTTTCTTCTGCTACTCCCCATTTTCCCAGTTTGTTATTCCTGCTGTATACTTGTCCAGTGCCAATAACAATCAACCTCGCCTCTGGCTTTTGTTTAAGAATCTCACGCCAAACTCGTGCGAGAAAGTGAAACCCTTTTGCCGGAATAATACTTCCCAAAAAAACAACTGTATTCCCTGTCTTTACAATATCATTTTTTGGGACAAAATTATCAGCATTAAAAGGATTAAAAATTCGAGTTGATTTATCAAAAATCTTATGATCTCGCAAGCTATCTAGCTGCTCTTGCCCCACACAGAGATGACACTTAATTTGGGGGATATCAGCTAGTTGATTTAATACATGAACCTTGGGTGTGTTATTAGATCTAGCTATGGCATTAATATTCAAGGTGTGTAGTTGTTTAAATAGTTCCTCATTCCCTTGAGATTTAAAAACAAATATGTCACATCCGGCTTCTTTACTTTTTACAGCGGCATCTACTTCATTAGCTGCCATGGCAGTTTTTAAAGATGGTGGCAATAATTTTGTACTATTAGCCAATATCAAAACTTCTACTCTATCTGAATAAAATTTGTTCAAATAGTAAGCTGTGGCAATCGTCGTAAATTGGGTTCCCCCAATACCAGGATTTCCCAACTCCGGAAACCTCACATCTGCATTGGGGTAACCTTCATTTCTTAAATAGAAACCTACTTTGATTTTGCCTGATTTTTGGTTCATAGTGTTTTCGTATTTTTATTAAGGTTTTCATTTTCTTTATAAAATCTCTATATCTTATCTTAAAGTATATTTAAGTTTAAACAAGCATTGTTTTCTCATCTCTCCAACACCACCTCCCCATAACTCCCCACCTTAACCACTCTACCCCTCTCCATCACATAAACCCGATCGCATTTTTCCACAGTAGTCAACCGATGAGCAATAATAATCAAAGTCTTCGTCCCCGCTAAAGAAGTAATCGCCTCACTCACCAACCTCTCAGTCTCATTATCCAAAGCCGCAGTCGCCTCATCTAAAACTAAAATCTCCCTCTCATGATACAGCGCCCGCGCAATCCCAATCCTCTGTCTTTGTCCTCCCGATAATCTTACTCCCCTTTCCCCTACTTCTGTCTTAATTCCCTTGGGCAATTCCGCCACTAATTCCCCAAGCTGCGCCGCTTTAATCGCCCTATCTAACCTTTCATAATTTATCTTATCATCATTAACCCCAAAAGCAATATTCCTCTCAATTGTATCATCTGTCAAGAAGATCGACTGCGGAATATAACCAATCAAATTCTGCCAAGCACGGAGACTATTATATATAGATAGATCGTCAACCCGAATATCTCCACTCTCTGGTGTCAATAACCCCAAAACCACATCAACTAAAGTCGTCTTCCCCGCGCCAGACTTACCAATAAAAGCAATAGATTCCCCCTTCCTAATCTCCAAAGATACATCCTGAAGTGCCGCCTCTGAATTTCCTGGATAACGGTAAGTAATATTACTCAACTCAACTCTATCCCGAAAACTCATAGCTTTACTTTCTATCTCCCCATAACCCCCCCCTAAACTACCTACCTTTTCCTTCTCAATCTCCTTCAAATCTAGATATAACATATCCAGAGTATGACTTCCGTTACGAATTCTACCAATTCCCTGAATCAATTGACTCGATGCGGGAATTAACCGCATCGACGCAATGGCAAAAACTCCCATCACCGAAGTCAAATCCTCCATACTTTGTCCCCCCATCACCTGAGATAGAGATATAAAAAGCACCACAAACCCAATCAAACTAGTCTCAATTAAAACACGCGGTAGCAATTGAGAACTATTAAACAAAGTCGCCGCCCTTTCATATTTCTCAGTATGCTTATCCATCTCCTTCTCAAAGTATGACTCGCACCCAATCACCCGCGTCTCCTTCACCCCCCCCAACCCGTGATTAATTGCCCTAATTATCTCCTTCTGACTTTCCGAAGCAATCTTACCCCATCTTTTGAATTTATTGCCCAATCGGTAGAAAAGGATAAACGTCGGGAGCAGAATCCCCAAAATCATCACCATTAACAGTGGACTAGTCTTAATCAGGAGTAACAATAACACACAGATAACCACTAAATTAGCCGCACCCTCTAGAAGAGGCTGCATACAACTTAAAGTAAAACTATTGGTTTCTAAAATAATATTTTTAATTAAACTAGCCGTATTCCTGCTCAAATGAAATGTATATGGCACAGCCAAATAAGCATGGAGTAACCTGGACATTTGCTGCCGTTTTTGGTCAAAAGTAAACTTGTATATATAAGTTCTCGCCAAGAAGTACGATATAGACTTAAAGCAAAAAATAAATATAATAACCAAACCCAACACAGGAATAAAGTGGGAACTAGATTGCAATCCCAATTGCCGATAAACCCAATCCAGCACACCAATTGTATGGATAGACTCCGGTTTAGAAGCTATCGTAATAAACGGACCAATCAACCCAATCCCCAAAGCCTCTAATACCGAAGTTCCCACAAACATCAACAGGATTAAAAGCAGTTTACTTTTTCTTCCGGAAAGGACATATAAGACTTTGGAGAGATATTTAATCATAATTTATCCTCTTTGTATCCTGAAAATCGGTCAAATCGGTTCGGCTGTAGGGGCGTTGGCTTTGGCGAAGCCTTCTACATTATCTCTATCTCTATCTATTTAATTAATTCTGACTACCACCCCCTAATGAAACCGAATCCCGATCTACATCTACTTTCTTCGTATAATAATTCTCCTTAGTATAATAGAAGTAACTATCCGGCTCATTCTTAGCAATTACACCATTCGCCACAATCCCCAATACCGTTTGCCCAGAGCGTGCGATAAACTCTTTAGCAGCCTTAGCACTTCCGGCATCAACTACTCCAGGACGTACCACCAGCAAAATACCATCCGCCATCTTACCTAAAATCGGCGCATCAGCAATCCCTGCCATCGGTGGCGTATCCACAATCACCGCATCATAACCCTTAGCAAAAGTTTCCATTAAATTTGCCATCCGTTTCGAGTCGAGAAGTGCCACTGGATTAGGTGGAATCACCCCAGAAGTCAGTACCTCCAATCCCGGCATTACTTCTTGGACAACAGTATTAAATTCTGCCTCACCCACCAGCAAATTACTCAACCCCACGGCATTAGTCAAATTCCACAGATGATGTTGAGATGGGTTGCGCATATCCCCATCCACCAATAACACTCTACGTCCAACTTGCGCGATCGCAACTGCTAAATTTGCCGATACTTCCGACTTCCCTTCCTGCGGCACTGAACTAGTAACCACAATAGCCTTAATCTGTTTATCAGAACTCAAAAACTTCAGATTTGCTCGCAGCATCTGATAAGCTTGGGCAATAGCCGAACCCGGCATATCTCTAGCCACCAGTCTCACATCCCTAGATTCCGAATCTCGACGAAACGGCAACCTGAGTTTTTTCGACTTCCCAAAAGCTGGCACTACCCCCAATAGAGTATAACCAAAAAGTTCTTTCGCCTCCTTGACATTTTTCACAGAATGGTCTATCAAATCCACCAAAAATGCCACCGCAATCCCCAACAATCCACCAGCCATAACTCCGCCTGCCGCAATAATTTTCTTCTTAGAAGAAGTCGGTTTTTCTGGCGCTACTGCTTCCTCAACTATCCGGGCATTCCCCACATTTTGGTTTTCGATTAATCGAGTTTCATCTAACTTTTGCAAAAGTTGTGAGTAGGTTAACTGCGTTGCATCTACCCGCCTTTCCAATTCCCGTTCTTTTTCTTGCAATCTAGGTAATACATTAGATCTAGCTTTGTAGGCAATCCGCGCCGTATTCAGTACAGCCAGTTGCCGCGACAACCCCGACTGCTCTACTTCTGCTGCTACTAATTTTGCCGCCAAATCTTGTTTTGTCTGTCCAATCTGTAAACTTGTAGTGGAAACTTCAGTATCAGTACCCAAATTATCTCCAATCCTTTCTCCCACAAGAGCTTGCAATTTCACCTCTTGTTCCTTTAACTTCTGAACTATCGGCGCTTCCTCTAAAAACCTACCCCTTTCCACTGCCAACTGACTTTGTACTTTTTGCAATTCCGACAGCGCCTGTTGTATTCCAGGAGACTGATTTAGGGAATTCACAGCCACAGCAGTCTTAGAATTTAACCCAACTTGACTGCGGAGAGTTTCAGTTTGGGCTGTTGCTTGCGCCAATTTAGCTTGGGTTTGAGCGATTTGAGTATCCAAATCAGCCACCGTATCCACAGATGACTTAGCCTCATTTACCAAATCCACTACTTTATTTTGTTCTTTAAAATTCCTTAATTCCCCATCAGCTACACTAACATTTTGTTTCAGGCGAGGCAATTGTTCGGTAATAAATTCCCGTGCTGCCGCAGCTTTCGCCCGATTTGCCTGAATATCGTCAGCAATGTAAACTTCCATCACCTTGTTTACCACCGCCGCCGCCACATCAGGCTTCTTAGACTGATAGGAAATGGACATGATATCAGTACCAGGAAGTGGTTTCACCTTAAGCCCTTTCAATAATACCTCTGGTTTAAGGAGACTCCCTTCTTCCTCATCTCGCAGATTTAGCGTCGTCACAGTCTTTTGGGCAACAGGGCGAGATTTGACAATTTGGGCTGCAGTTGCGATAGGATCGCTTTTCTCTGCCAATTTATCGAACTGAGATAGGGCATTATCAAGTCCCGTCAGCGAAGCGGAACGATCTTTCTGGATTAAGATAGTCCCTTGCGCCTCATAGCTGGGGACTTGCTTCGTCACAGCCAAGCCTGCCACAGCGACAATACCGCCAAAAATCACTACAGCAGGTAACCAGCGGCGCTTCAGTACCAGCCAGTACTTCTGAAAATCTATCTCTTCTATATATTCAGTAGATTCCATGAAAGCACACCCACAAGCTTAAGGACAGACAGAAATTGAGGAGGAGACCGACTGATTATACTTTAACAGACGATTCAAGAATCGGATATAGGAAAATAAATTGCGCTCAGTTGCCTACCTCTCCCCCAGCCCCTCTCCTGCAAGGAGAGGGGGGTAAGAATATTTTACCTTGTCTTTTTATTCCCCCCCTGCCCTTGTCTCGATTACTCCCCCTTCCCTTGCAGGGAAGGGGGTTGGGGGGTTAGGTTTTAAACCGTTCACTATAAACAATCGTACCGACATGCTCCCCATTCAGCGCTGCTGCAATTCGCTCTGGTTGTCGGCCGTTGACAATCTGAAACTCTCGGATTAGCCTAGATTGATCGAGAAGATCGATCAGAATGCGATCGAATACCAGAGTATCAAAGTTACGTTCTCTGAGTTCAGCAGTAGAGATTTTGGAAATAAAATTAGCATTTGGGTTAAGCTTAGGATCTTCCTCAAAGAGTCCATCCACATCCTTAACTAGGGTCAAGTTTTTACAACCAACTTCGCCATCCTGGGGGGGTAAATAGAACCCGCATTTGGAGGTTATTGATGATGAGCTAAAGGTTAGTCAGCATAGATAATCGTACCAACTTCTTCCCCATTTAAAGCACGAGTAAGATTGCCAGGTTCTAGTCCATTAATTACCTGAATTGAGCGCATATTTTTAGCAGTTTCCATCATATCTAATACGGGACGTTCTACTACTACATCATTGAGATCCAATGCTTTAAGTTCTGCCACTGATATCTTTTTGATGAATTTTGCGATTGGATAGATGGATCGCGAAATGAGAGATTATCGTAGCGACTTGCCTCTACATTCCCCACTC
>NZ_JAMZMM010000448.1 GCF_024178385.1 Limnofasciculus baicalensis BBK-W-15
TATTGGTTATTGGTTATTGGTTATTGGTTATTGGTTATTGGTTATTGGTTGTTAGTTAATTGTTAATCGCTAAGAAATATATTTAGTAATTTAGAAGTTTCCAATTCGATCGGAAATTAGCAATTACTAAACAAACAACAAACAACAAATAACAAACAACAAATAACAAACTCACTTTTCCGGAGGGGATACAATCGGTTCAAAGACTGGACAGTACCCCTCCGGTGTCACTTTAAAGGCATAGAGAGGAGAGGCAGAATTCCAACAACGTTGACCTCTTTGGTAGCGACAATTAGCACAACAGGATATGTTCGCTGGCATTTTAAAATTGCTGTTCTGGTTGAGCAATTCCCGTTGCGACAAACCCCGTAACACTAAGTCCTCCCCTTGCCAGCGAGCTGCAACTAAACCAGTATCAGCAAAATCCTGCCAACGAGGATCGGCGGCGATCGCTTCTGGAAGAGTAATGGTGACAACTGTCCCTAATTCGGTTAGTTCACCTTCATAGTTTGTTTCAGTTGGTGGCGCAGGTTGGATAAATGTTTCACCAATAGGAAGTTCTACTAAAGTTCCTGGCGCTGGACAATGAAGGTGGTAGCGGTTTTGCAACTCCTCTAAGCTAGTAAGATCGGTGAGGTAAGTTGGGGACCCGTGAAAAAAAATAACGTGCTGTGGACGGAGATTGTGAATTAGCTGCGTAGTGCCTAAACAGTCACTATGTTCAGTAAGTAGATAGGTTTCCGTACTGACATCAACCTCCCTGGTTTCGATTGGGTATCTGAGTCGTTCGGGTCGAAGGACGAGCCAATCACCGGAGTCTGGGTGACAGTATACCCCCAAGTCAGCAGTTTCGTCAGTCAGGAGGATACAGGGAAACTGACCAATATTACGCCGATGTTCGTCATCTAACCGACGCAAGCGAGGACGAATCCGTTCATCCCAAAATAGGGGTTGATGTCTGGCAAAGTTTTGTACTGATGAGGGGAAGTAAGGGAGAAGTTCTAAATAGGCATCGCACCCGTCGGCAACGCTGCCATCAACCCAAATATCCACGTTGCGACCAGTAAACTGGTGATGACTCCGCAGTAGCATCAGGATTTCTTGACCAAGCCCCAATGTGGGGACTGGTAGCAAGACTGAGCGATTGATAGCCAATCCCTGCTCAATCTTCTCCACTAGCTGATTTTCCTGTTGCCGTCGGTGGGGATGTCTAGCTGTGCCATAGCTGCCTTCTAGAATTAGCACATCTGGCTGCGTACCCCTTAACGCTTCAACCGATAAACCTTCAACTAATCGCGAGTTGGATAGGAAAAAATCCCCCGTATAAAATAGTCGGTAGGTTCGATGGGGAGCCGTATAGGTAAGTAGAAATGCTGCTGCTCCTGGCAGGTGTCCAGCAGGAAACAATTGAACTGTTAATCCTGGACGAACTTCGATGGGGGTGCGCCAAGGTAAAGCATGACAGAAAGAGGCAAGGGGTTTAAACCCCTTGTCTCGTTCAAACCCCTTATCCGGTGCTAAAGAAGACCAGTTGAGGGGTAATAGTTGAGTTGTAACTTCACTGGCATATATCGGTAAATGAGGAAACGCTTGGTGAAGAGATAGTAATCCCTGTGCGTGATCCGTGTGAGCGTGACTGCATAGAACTAAATCAATTGGTTGATTGGCGGGGGCGACTAAAGGAGAAATATCTTCTAACCCACAGTCGAGGAGTATCCGGTGGGGACCGATTTGCAGTAGCAAACAAACTCCTTCGGCACCCTGACCAACACCATAAGGAAAACAGGCTAATTTTTCATCCTCTGGTGAGAATGTAGATAGGCTTTGATTGCTCATAGGCTGTTAAACACTAGCCCACAACAGTTAGCTTCGCCGATCTTAAGGCTCGAGATTAGCGGATGGAGAATATAAACTCTTTCTCCTTAAATCTTGCCTCTGGTGTCTATAGCGGCTGACTGTTGAGCTAGATTGACAAAACTTAGTGAGCAGAGCCATTCCCATGATAGTTGTCTGAATCGTAAAACCCGTTTTTAGTGCCAAAAATTAAGGTTGACACGGTAAAAACAATTGTCAATACCACTAAAATTAGTTTGATATCCATCTATCTCACATCAAAATAGAGAATGGGCACGGGGATTGTGATTTTTTCCTTCTCTTGATAGCCACTATTGGGCTGTCTTGAAAAGAGGTAGGAGTTTAGTTAAATGGGTATTTTAATTTCTTCTCGCTACCTTCCTATCGATCATCATATCACTAACAGTACCTACATACACAACGAAAAGAGTTGACGGTTGTCTATTACAAGCGATTTTGAGCTTCAGAATTATTTAAGTTCCCGCAACAGTGATTCAGCTTGCCGCACACCCTGGTTGTTCCCCTGACGTTTATAGAGATCGCGGGCTTTTTCAATAGCTGCGATCGCGTCACTCGTGCGATCGCGACCTTTGAGGGCTAATCCCAGATTATAGTAAGCTTTTGGGTCTTGGGGGGCGATTTCCGTCAGACGGCGGTAAGCGACAATTGCTTCCATGTAATTTTCCTGGGATAGGAAAATCTCGCCGATGGCGGCTTGAGCTTCTGTCGAATTGGGCTGCAATGCGATCGCACGTTCAAAGGCATCTACTGCACCTGATAAATCTTTTTGAGCTTGGAGTAGTTTACCCATTTGGAGAAAAACTTCCCCGCTGTTGGGATCTAACTGCGCCGCCTTCTCAAACGCATCAAGAGCAGCACTTTTATCTCCCTGACGCATCCAAGCTAATCCCAACCTCATCTGTGCGCTGCTTTGGCGTGGGGCTAGGGTTACAGCTTGCTGAAGTGCCTTAACTGCTTCTTGAGGACGACCTCGATCTAATAATACTTGACCAATTAATTCGTAGACTGGGGCATTTCTGGGTTGGAGGTTGATAACTTGGCGATAAGCTGCGATCGCGCCATCATAATCTTGCTCTCGCAGGAGTACTGCTCCCAACCCATAATAGTAATTGACATTATTGCCATTTAATTGTACTGCACGGCGATATGCTGCTACTGCACCCCTATTGTCTCCCGCACTGGCTAAACTGTAGCCTAGGGCATAATTAAACTCCGGATTATTGGGATCGAGGGCGGTTGCCTGTTGATAGGCTCTCGCTGCTTGAGGGAAGTTCCCCTGACGGGTGTGGAGGTAACCGATACCGGAAAAAATCTTCGCATTTTGCCCATCTAAGGCTGTAGCTTGTTGATAAATTGCGATCGCTCCCCCATAATCACCAGCATCGGCCAACTCTCGCCCCCGACGGAGGAGTTGATTTAGTTGAGCTGTAGCTTGTTCCTGGCTCAACAACAGAGGTGGAGACACTTGTGCTGCTACTGGCATGGTGGTGACTAGCCCAGTTAACAAAAAGCTACTCACTCTTAACAAGGTCTGTTTTAACACGGTCAGTTTTCTCGCTTTTACTCGGTGCAATTTTTCTGTGTTACATTCGCTAGCGCCTTCGCTCAGGAACAGATTATCATCTAGGATCTGAATTTGACAACTTTCTTCGTGTCTTAGTGTCAATCGTGGTTTGTTAAAAATTTACTCTTGGGACTAGCAATCAAACAGCACCTACTGCTGTGGACTCAGATTGAGGCTTTGATCGCTCAAATGTCATGTCAGATTTTAGATCTGCCTTGAGCTGGGAATCCCCAGTAACCAAACTCAATTGCACAGCACAAGCTTTTAATTCTGGTTGTAGAGAATCAGGACAAGCTTCTGGATGAGTTAAGGTATTTACTTCGGCATTATCTGCCCAGAGTGCGCCCCAGTGCATGGGGACAAACACTGTACCTGGAGCGATCGCTTTTGTGACTTTAGCTGGAAAAATAGCCTCTCCGCGACGCGATCGCACTTCGACTAAATTCCCCTCTTCAATTCCCAATTTTTGCGCATCGCGAGGGTGAATTTCGATAAATGGTTGGGGGTGCATCTGCTGAATTTTGGGAATGCGACCAGTTCTGGTTTGGGTGTGCCAGTGACCATAAAGTCGTCCGTTTGTCAAGATCAAGGGATAGTCAGGATCGGGTGGCTCTGCTAATCCTTTTGAGTGATATGCCCCAAATCTAGCTCGTCCATCTGGTGTGGGAAATTGCCAATCGGTGTAAAGCCGCTTTGATTGTTGTTGGTTGTTGGTTGTTGGTTGTTGGTTGTTGGCTGCGACTAACCCAGCCGTCAGTTTGCCAGACTTAGAGCGGACCAAAGCCGCTC
>NZ_JAMZMM010000449.1 GCF_024178385.1 Limnofasciculus baicalensis BBK-W-15
CTCACGCCAATTTGAGTACAAATATGGCGTGAGGCTTCCGGCGAAGAAAGCTAAATGGTTTTCTGAGGGTGGAAGATCCAATTGTGGTGGCAGAAGGAGTAAGAATTGGGACTGCGAAAACCGAATTACAAGCAACTGATGGTAGCAGCGCTCGTGGAGAAAAGCCAAGCAATCTATCATTCCAGCCCATTGACAATGAACCCAACCCTCAGAATCAATCCAAATTTGAGTAGCTTGGGCTTTGTGGAGTAGCTTTTCGAGGCTCGTCAGGTGCAAATGCTGGAATACTCACCCCATTGTAACGAAATTCTGCCCCTGCCATTTTTTCTGAAAAGGAACGAGTATCCTGTGGTGTCGATACATCCTGATCCCTCGGCGAAAACGGACGTGTCTGTAATATATCGTTGGTTGTAGGTAATTTAGATTCTCTTGCTCTCTTCCCATTACTAAACGGACGGGTTTGGAGGATATCCGGAGCCGGATTTGGCTGCTAAGGATTTTGTCTTTGGATGCGTTTCCGGGAACTCATAAACACCTCTGACATCGTGAATTATTTCAATAATAGAGGTAAAAGCACTCTTGCCTTCTGGAGGTGACAAAACTGCACAGACTGCGATACGTCACCTCAATCCATGTCAGTATGTCAGTCCTTTCATCACTAACCAATAATTTCCACCAAATGGTGCTATAATAGACAGATGACCAATAACCAATAACTAATAACCAAATTAAACGCGAGAGCCACTACTGGCATCTCGCGTTTTCTTTTTATTTGAGCTGACAGTCTTAACGACTAGACTTTTGCCGCCACAGGGACTTTCGTTGCCGTTAAGCGTTCGTAAGTTGCACGCATTTTCAGGCCAACGAGAACCTGGAATAAGCCGGAACCGTTGTTGGAACCGGGATAATCGCGATGCTTGAGCAACAACTCGGTCATTTCGCCGTAGTACTTGGTGGAGGTATTGCTCAGATGACTTTCGATGTAAATCATTTCTTCTAGATTGTCAAATTGACCATCTACTTCTAAGACAGACACCTCATTACCCATGTAGCTGTCTGGACCATAGTACATTTTAATACCAGGGTAAGCACAGGTTAGCTTACGGCCACATGGTCTCCAGTCGATGGTAGAACCTTCATCAAACAGATAAACTGGTTCAAAGCCTTCCACGCCTTCCTTCTGAACCAACCGTACCCGCAGGATTTTGCTTTCCTTATCATCCTTAATTAGCTCAGTGGGTAGGATTTGAATCACTACATCAGCGAATTCCTTCTGAGGTTCGATATAGGCGGTAAAATCTGGTCGTCTGGCATTAATCGCAGCGATGACATCATCATAGGTATGTCCTCTTTCTGCCATGTCTCGCTGGATTTTCCAGTTCACTTTGACTTCATCACTGATGTCGAGATAAACTCCGAAGTCAATCAGCGATCGCATCCGTTCATCATACAGGGGATGGAGTCCCTCAATTACCACGACCTTATTTGGCTCAACTCTCTCTGGTGGGTCAAGTTCGCCCGTCTCATGATTATAAATTGGCTTGTCAATCGCTTTGCCTTCTTTGAGCATTTTGATTTGCTCGTACATCAGGTCAAAGTTATTTGCCTTGGGATTAAGCGCGGTAACCCCTTTCACTTTACGCTGTTTGCGATCGAGACTGTGATAGTCATCCAAACAGATAACTGTCATGAACTCTTCGCCAAATAAATCTGTCAAACGTTGTAAAAAGGTTGACTTACCGCATCCAGAGTCTCCAGCAACGGCAATTAACACTACACGATCTAGCTGAATTGTCATATTTTTCCTCTAACGCCAATCATAGTTTCATAAAGAAAGTCCAGCAAAGCAAATCCTAAGCTTAGGGTCAATCGGATAGAGTACTTTCCCCTCGGTCAGACTCTCACCAGACATTAAGTATTTTGTCCTAGCTGCTGAGAGAGGATTGTACCAAAATGAGATTACCGATACAAGTCTTAATACGATCTTCCTCCCCCTACCGCTAGTAACTATGCTAGAGCGACTTGGGCTATCGGGTAAAGAAAAAATGAAATTGATTCACCCGTGACAGTTTTCCTCTCAAGGACTAAGTACGCTCAGGAAAGCTTGTGTTGTCTTTCCCATTCCCTCAAGAACCTTTATCGGGGACTGTGCTTGGCTTTACAATAGTTAGGCTAAAAAGACTTTTTGCGACTCGATCGACCTTCTGTTCCAGCCAATAGAGGACTCGATTGTGGTACCAAGGTCAAGTTTTAGTAACATATTGTAAAGATCGGAGAAATTTAAAGCAATGCAAAGTCCTAACACGGCTGCTAGTTCCTTCAGCACGACGGAATTCAGCAATCGCCTGTTCGTATACGAGGTGGTTGGTTTGCGTCAAAACGTAGAAACTGATAAGGGAAACTACCCCATCCGTAGTAGTGGCAGTGTCTTTATTACAGTGCCCTACAACCGGATGAATCAAGAAATGCGGCGGATTACTCGCCTGGGTGGAACAATTGTCAGTATCCAACCCTTTACGGGTACAACTACTGGGGTGACTGGGAAAGCGACAGCCATAGCTGAAGTAACAGCTACCACGTCAGAAACAAAACCTCAGCCTATGACACACCCCAAAGATACAGCGGAGATTCCCGTTAACCTGTACAAACCCAATAAACCCTTTATCGGTAAGTGCATTGAGAATTATGAGTTAGTTGCTGAGGGTGGTATTGGTACTGTCCGTCATGTTACCTTCGATCTTTCTGGTGGGAATATGCGGTACGTGGAAGGTCAAAGTATTGGTATTGTTCCACCTGGAGTTGATGCTAAGGGTAAGCCACAAAAACTTAGACTCTACTCAATTGCCTCTACCCGTCACGGTGACAAAGAAGATAACACAACCGTATCACTTTGTGTTCGCCAACTGGAATACAAGCATCCAGAAACAGGTGAAACTGTCTACGGTGTTTGCTCAACTCACCTGTGCAAAATGGAAGTTGGTGCCGATGTAAAAATCACCGGACCAGTGGGTAAAGAGATGTTATTACCCGATGATGAAAATGCCACTGTCATTATGATGGCAACGGGTACTGGAATTGCTCCATTCCGCGCTTACTTATGGCGGATGTTCAAGGAGCAACATGAAGGTTACAAGTTTAAAGGTTTTGCTTGGCTAATCTTCGGTATTCCTAAAACTGCTAACATTCTCTACAAAGAAGACTTAGAGAAGTTACAAGAAGAGTTCGGCGATCATTTCCGTCTTACTTATGCTATCAGCCGCGAACAACAGAACTCTGAAGGTGGTCGCATGTACATTCAACACCGTGTTGCTGAACATGCTGAGGAACTTTGGAATCTAATTCAAAAAGACAATACCCACACCTACATTTGCGGTTTAAAGGGTATGGAAGATGGCATTGATGAGGCTCTATCTGCTCAATCCCAAAAGCAAGATATAAAATGGAGTGATTATCAGCGCCAAATGAAGAAAGCTCATCGCTGGCACGTTGAAACCTACTAGGTTTTGTTGTTGGTTGTTGGTTATTGGTTGTTGGTTGTTGGTTATTGGTTATTGGTTATTAGAGCAAGTCTGGCTGTATAAATCGCGTCAAGGCAGGGTGAAGCATACCAAAGATAAAACTATCTGGAACCGATTCTGAAAGACGCGATATTAGCGATCGGTTATTCATCGGAAAATAACTAACAATTGGAGTAAATGTACAGGAGTAGATAAGGCATCCTGACAAACAAATGATAAAGATTCGTAGAGAAACCCCATTAGATTATGCGATTGTAGCGGAAATATATCAGTTAGCATTTGGGCAAGATAATGAGGGGAATCTGGTAGATAGCATTCGTCAGAGCGATCGCTATATTCCAGAACTCTCACTTGTGGCAGAATTAGATGGTACGGTAGTCGGTCATATTTTATTCAGCTATATTGATTTGGTAGGAGCCGAAAACTGGCAAGTACTGGGTTTAGCCCCCATAGCAGTGACACCACAATTTCAAAATCAAGGTATTGGTAGCGCTTTGGTACAAGCTGGTTTAGCCGCAGCAGAGACTATGGGAGAATCCCTGGTTATCGTACTGGGACATACTCGATTTTACTCTCGTTTTGGGTTTGAGCCATCTGTTCGTTATGGGATTGAGTCGCCTTGGGCAGTACCAGAGGAGGTTTTTATGGTTAAATTAGTGAACTACCCGCCCTCAACTGGAGTACCAGTATGAGGGGGGCTTCCAAGTTC
>NZ_JAMZMM010000450.1 GCF_024178385.1 Limnofasciculus baicalensis BBK-W-15
GGAATATTGGGCTGTAGAAAGTAGTAGTAGAAGGTATGGTTGGTATAGGGGGTGGCGCTAAAGGCTACCAAAGTCTTACAAACACACCTACGCCAACAAACCACATCGTTCAGGAGACCTCTCTATTATGCAGCTACCTAATTCTATTACCACTGAGTTTGTTCCACAAGGCGCGATCGCACCATTTGATCCTACTCCAGTCTTTTTAGTTGAACTTCTCCAAGCTACCCAAGCCAATAAAGGCGATTTGTATGGGGTGTATCCGCTGTTGGCAGAGAATCTCGATCTGCTAGAGGCTAACTTTATCTATGTCTTGCGCAATTGGGCAACGCTGACACTATCGATTGTGTCACTAGAGGAAGCAGCTCGGATTGCGGATGTGCTGGTGGATTTGGCGGGGATTATCTGGGGTTTGCCTGAAGGGGATGGGGATATTAATTTAGAAATTGCGATCGACTGTTGTGAAATCGCTTTACAAGTATACAACCGCGACGAGTACCCCAACCAATGGGCGACAGTACACCAGAATTTAGCACTAGCTTACAGCACTCGCAGCCACGCTAGTGGTGTGGAAAATACTCGCCGTGCTTATGCTCATTATTATCAAGCTCAACAAGTTTTTACTTGGCAAACTTTCCCTCAAGAATGGAGATTGATTCCTCATATTGCCTTTATTTAAACTGGAGCTATCGACTTCAAGGCAATCTTGATTATTTACTAAAAGCCAAAAACAATTTATTAGTTATCGCAGCCAAACAATCCGAGCGAGATCGCCTTCTTTTTTTATCTCTATTTCATGGATGCGTTTTTCTCACCTACTCTTCTATTTCCCAATCTTCAATTGCCAGTCCATTAACTCGACTAAATTCTGCGACATTATGAGTCACCAATATTAAGTTATTTGCTAGTGCTATCGAGGCAATTTGCAAGTCATAAGGACCAATAGGCGTACCTATTGCTGCTAATTCGGCACGAATTTGTCCGGCAATCCTGGCGGCTCGTTCGTCTAAAGGTAACATTGTAAACTGGCTAAAAAACCGCGACAACAAAGCTAAATTCTGTTGCGTTCGAGCGCTGCGATAAGCTCCATAAACCAGTTCTAACTGAGCTACAGTACAGAGATAAATATTCTCTGGTTGTTGTGCTACCAGTCGAGACGTGACTGCTGGCTTGGTATTATTTAACAGTTGAATACAAACATTAGTATCTAGTAGATAACTCAAAGCCAAACCTCTCGCCTCTCAAATTCTCCCTGTTCAGCTCTTTCTAAAGGTTCTCCTGCCCACCCCCCTATTACCTCTTCCAAAAAACCTGGAGACCAATCTTTTTTATAGGTAATTTCGGCTTCGATCGTATTTTGTAACTGTGCAAAAAAAACTTCGTAATTAATATTTTTTCTCCCTTCAGACGATTGCTGCTCTCTCTCAATTTCCCGTCTTAATACTTCCAACTGAACTTTATAACTTTGTTCCCATGCTCTTAACAATCTAATTCCCGCTGCCATTATTTCTTCTGCTGAAGCATACTTGCCGCTCTTCACTTGACTGGCAATAAAATCTTCTAATTCTGGAGTTAAGTGTACATTCATCATATTTTTATCTAAACAATCTATACTAGATCTCCACGGAGAAGCAACCATACTCCTCCGCCCCGCAAGGGGTAGGCGGTTAAAACCGCTGCCGCGTTTTCCTCTCTGGTCTATAGCTTGCTTCCCGCAGGGTAGACACAGAGTTTCCAACGACGGAGGTGTTTTTATGACTTACGCAGTTATGCTATCTGTAGGGTGCGTTATGTAACGCACCCTACGATAAGTTACACCTAGCTGGTTATCCTTTGCCATTACCATTGCTATTCCCAGCAGTGGTTAGGACTTTTTCTTTTAGCTTTTCGGGGACTTCTTGGAGATGATCGTATTGCCAATTAAAGAAGCCGATACCTAGAGTAAGGGAGCGCAATTCTACAATAAAGTCGTGCATTTCTGCTTGGGGTAAATAGGCGGAGACACAATCCCAACCTTGCCAATCAGAACGCCCTTCATAGCCGAGAATTTGTCCGCGACGACCTGTTAATAATTGGAGAATTTTTGAGGTAAACTCAATAGGACTAGACACCTGAACTGACATAATTGGTTCTAAAAGAACGGGTTCGCACTTGGGCATTCCTTCTGTCATTGCTAACCGGGCGGCTTGCTTGAATGCTTGTTCTGAACTATCAACAGAATGGTAAGAACCATTAGTTAATGTCACGGCTACATCAACTACTGGAAAACCTAATGGTCCGTGAGTTAAATATTCCCGGACTCCTATTTCTACGCCGGGTATATATTGGCGGGGAACAACACCGCCAACAATGGTTTCTGAGAAGTTAAATCCTTCACCACGGGAGACAGGTTTAATGTCGAGATAGACATCACCAAACTGTCCATGTCCGCCACTTTGGTGTTTGTATCGACCGTGGGATGTGGTAGGTTTGCGGATAGTTTCTTTATAAGGAACTTGGGGTAGGTGAGTCACCATTGGGAGGTTATATTTACGCCTCAGTCGTGCTAGGGCAACTTCTAAATGAATGTTCCCTTGTCCCCAAAGAATAATTTCATGGGTGTCGCCATGTTGTTCCCAGGCTAGAGATCGATCTTCTTCCATTAACTTGCCTAATGCACTAGAAAGTTTCACTTCATCTTTGCGATTTTCTGGTGCAATTGCTAAGGCATAAACTGGTACTGCTACTTCAGCTTTAGCTAATTTAATTGATGATTGTTCAATGGCGAGGGTATCTCCTGTTTGAATCCCTTCTAAGCGTCCGATGGCAACAATTTCACCCGCCATTGCTACAGATAAATTGTTTTGTTGTTGACCTAGTAAGCGATATAAACCACCTGCTCGTATACCATTAAGAACAATACCATCTGTTAGCTGACCTTGCCACACTCGCACTAGGGAAAGTTTACCACCTTGGGGGCTGTAATATGTTTTGAGAACTTGTGCTACAGGTTTATTTGTATTACCATCCAATCCTCGACGTTGGGCAGTAGTTTCTGGTGTTGGTGCTTCTCGTAATAGGGCATCAATTAGATGGCGAACTCCATAATCTTGTTCCGCTACACCGATAAATACTGGGACAATTAAATCTGCCCCTAATTCCATTCTTAAATCTTGGATAATTTCATCTTGGGGAGGTTCAATTTCTTCGAGTAATTCTTCCAGGAGGTGGTCATCAAAATTAGCTAATGCTTCCAGCATTTCTGCCCGTGCAGCATGTTCTTGTTCTCGTAAAGATTCCGGTAGTGGAACTGGATCTGCGGGGGCACCAGAATGATAATGATAGGCTTGTTCGCTGACTAAATCGATAAACCCGATTAGCTCTTCTCCTTGGCCAATCGGGTATTGATGGGGTATTAATGGGCGTGTGGAAACTGATTTGATGGCATCTAAGATTTCCCGGTAACGTTGCCCCCACGCCCCGTCGGTGCAAGTAAGACGATCGATTTTGTTGATGAAAATAAGGTGGGGAATTTCCCAATCATCCAGGAATTTTAATAGGGGTGCTAGAGTTAAGACGCGCTCGGTAATTGGTTCGCAAACGACGACAGCCGCATCAACTCCAATTAAGGCATTGTAGGTTTCTTGGCTAAACTCAATGGAACCGGGAGAGTCGATAAAGTTAAAGCGGATATCTTGATATTCAGTACTAGCTGCACCGACTTCTACTGTCATTTTGCGATCGCGAGCTTCTGCTACACTATCGCCCACAGTATTTCCGTCTTTTATGTTACCTTTGCGAGAAATTGCCCCGGTGACAAATAACAAACTTTCTAACAGTGTAGTTTTTCCACTTAAATAGGGACCAACTATTGCCACATTACGGGTGGCTGCCACTACTTTTTGGTTCACAATCGTTCCCCCAGATTAATAACTAGGATTTACGGATTCAGGTTAGTTCCGCAAGAAGATGAGGAGTTTTGAAGGTAATTGTCCGCTCGGCAAGAGTTACTAGCCTGAGTTGAACAAGTTCCCTCTCGGGTATGAGCCTTCTTGCGACATTAAGCTAAAATTAGCGCATTTTGGTATCAATGACACAAATCTCGCAATGTCTTGTAAGATAAAATGCCTTTAAAGTTAAGTAAGATGAATATAAGTGAATAACCCTTAAACTTATATAGCAAGGGACTAGGGGCTAGGGACTTTCTTGCTAGGGAAGAAAGCTGTAAAATCAAGGG
>NZ_JAMZMM010000451.1 GCF_024178385.1 Limnofasciculus baicalensis BBK-W-15
GAGACAAGGGAGACAAGTGAGAGAGTTAAAACTCAAAACTCAAAACTCAAAACTCAACACTCTCTCATTCCCCACTCCCCACTCCTCACTCCCTACTCCCTACTCCCCAAAAATTGCCGCAGTTGCAGCAAACTTAGGGTTTGAGCGAGATTGAGGGGCAAGAGAGAAATCCCTTCTAAACGAGACTGGAGCCAACCCTCACCCCAATACCATTCGTGATACCCATCAATTCCTTGACTCAATAGCATTCGCAAGCAGTTATCTTGAACTATTTCTACCTGATGTTGGACTGCGATGAGTCCAATTGAAGTGGTGAAAGTTAATCCGGCGTGAAGTTGTTCTGGTAATCCAGCAGAAAAACTGATATGCCATAACCATTTGCTCAGTTTCGCTGAATGTAGCAGACTATCGCGGATTGCATTTTGCGGCGCTGCTACTTCAATGCGGATATGACTTTGTTGAAAGTTTCCTAGCATAGTATTCGGCTTATTTATTCAAAAATTGAAGGACTTATAAGAAAATAGCCTGAAAACCCCGTGACTTTAGTCCAAGGAGGAAAGGATTGTCAAGGAAAGCTTCTATCTGTAGGGTGCGTTATGCTCTGCTAACGCACCATTCCAAATATATTTAATGTAGCAGTGTAAGTCCTGTTTTTCCGACTTCTAGCCGATTTTACCCCTTAAATGTGAGTATCGGCTTCAACTTCGCTACCACACTCACCATCCCCGCTTCTACTTGAATATCAATTACAGGTTGAATTGGTTTGTACGCCGCAGGTGCTTCCTCAATTCGCCTTTCCTCCCGCAATGTAATACAATCGACACCAATTAAACCCAAATCCTCTTCAGTATGGATGGCACCTCGGCGACTCATTTCAAAACGAGATTTTAGTCTGCCAGCACCATGGGAAGCAGAAGAGCAAAAAGCTTGATTCCCTTTCCCAACCACTAAGTAAGATGTTGCTCCCATGGAACCTGGTATAATCACAGGTTGTCCGAAATGTGCAGGACAAGCACCTTTACGAGTTACCCACAGATCCTCTTTTGTCAGTTTCCCATGAGTTATTCTTTTTTCCCCTAATGTAATGTTATGGGGCAAATCGTAAACTAGCGGCGCTTCAATATCTCCGTATACTTCCCGCAGACGCAAACGCAGTAATTCTGCTAATAACAAGCGATTGATAAAACCATAATTAGCAGCAGTTGCTTCTGCTTCTAAATAATTCCGTACTAACTCAGGATTAGCTTCAACAGAAAGAGGAAACAGGCGATAATCTGGATAAGGATATCCTTTAGGCCAAGCTGCCTTAGCTAAATCCCGCCACATTCCCCCAATATATTTACCCACATTCCGAGAACCCGAGTGAATTGTGAAAGCAAGTTGTCCTTCTCTCACACCCCAAAGATATGCCGTAGCCCTATCTTCCACCGCTTCCACCACCTGAATTTCCACAAAATGGTTCCCACCACCAATGGTTCCCAATCCCCCATCTCGCACTACTCCCTCATCCGGAATTAGTTCCTCTGGTGCCCATTTAATTGCACCATTCATCGAACCACCCAAATAAACTCGGTCAATTTCTCCTGACAATTGGTCAAAATTAGACTTGACAAAACTACCTGTAGGTGTATCTAACATCTCATCCAACCAGCCAGGAATCCCGTATTGAAATAGGGCGCGGCTGGTTTTAGCCGTCATCGTCACATCGCGAGTACCAAAGAAATAATCACCTTTCATCAATTCCACAAAGCGATCGCGTTTTTGTAAGAATTGTTCTAGGGTTAAATCTACTACGTGCGATCGCATCCCACAGTTTATATCCGAACCGACAGCAGCAGGAATAACCATTCCTTTGGTTTGTACCACGGAACCGATCGCCACGCCAGCATCACCGGGATGAAAATCTGGAGTCGCACAAGTATGGGTGACACAACCACCACCGGGATGGCGAATATTAGCGAGATTGGCTAATTGCTTAAAGGCTTTAGCTTCTACGGGGAAGCCTTCAGGAAGCAAAACTTCCGCTGTTGCTGCATTTACACTCTGGAGACTAACCGAATAAGTTCGATTTTCATAATTTACTTGTAGTCCATGACGAGATAATGCTCGAAGGAGGCGCTGAAGATTTTTCGACTGCTGCATGAGTATCCTCTGCGGGTTGAAGAGTAAACCGCATTAATTATTTGTAAGGATTAGGAGACTGAGGTTCAGCAGCCGCAGTCAGATTACTAGTATAGTGCGGAAAAATAGAATATGGGGTGAGAGACTACAGGCTCTCTTGTAAAACTCCCAATTCCCAATTCCTAATTCCCGCGTCTACCCGTCTGCTGCTTTTTCATGCAAACCCAGAACTTTCTTGACAGATACCGACAAGGTGAACGTGATTTTGCCCGAATTGATCTCAGCGGGGCAAACCTGAGTGGAGCCGATTTGCGTAATATTAATCTAAGCGGCGCTAACTTGACTAGCGCTAACTTAAGTTGGGCTTCTTTAGATCGTAGTAATTTGGCGGAGGCTTGCTTAGATCGAGCTGATTTACACAATTCTATTCTCAGCAATGTCAATTTTAATCGAGCTAATTTGAGCCGCGCTAATCTTGGTAAAGCGGATTTGCGTTTAGCAAGTTTAAAGGAGGCTAACTTAAATTGGGTAGATGCTGCAAGTGCTGATTTCAGTGAGGCGGAGCTTTATAAAGCTTTGTTGGATCGAATTAATTTGACACAAGCTCAACTAAATAAAACTATCCTTATTGATGCGCAGTTAATGGAAGCAAATCTCTGTGGCGCTAGCTTAATTGGTGCTAATCTAACTGATGCGAATTTGATCCAAGCTCAGTTAGAAAGAGCTAATTTAAGTGGAGCTATTTTAGTTAGTACTAATTTAACAGAAGCAAATCTTCAATCAGCCTATCTCCGCTCTGCAAATCTCAGGGATGCGGATTTGTATCGGGCAATTTTAACTAATGCGGATCTGAGTGAGGCTAATTGCGATCGCGCTGACTTAAGTCGAGCTAATCTCACAGGGGCTTATGCGATCAGAACTAACTTTTCTGGTGCGGATTTGATGCGAGCAGTGCTTCAGGATGTTTATTTGTTGCGTAGCGATTTAACTCAAGCCAATCTCAGAGGAGCTGATTTACAGAGAGCCGATTTAAGTGGTAGTTACCTAAAAGATACTATTCTCAGCGAGGCAAATTTACGGGATGCCAGTTTTCTAGAGAGTAATCTAATTAGGACTAAACTTGATGGGGCAAAACTCACAGGTTGTTGTATTCACAACTGGCATTTGGAGGAAGTAGATCTATCTAGTGTTAATTGTCGTTATATTTTTACAGGATTCAACCGTATCAGTAATAGTCCTTGCGATCGCTATCCTGCTACTGGCGAATTACCATTTGGGAAACTGAGTGAGGAAAAAAATACAGATCGAGCAACCATTAAAGTTGAATTTGTTGAGGTTCCTAACTGGGAGGTATTTGTCTTTACCCTGGCTCAAATAGAACAGGAATGTCCCGATCTTAAACTAAAAATCGAATCCTATCAAGCTAAAGTAGGGCAATATCTGTTCCATTTATCAGCTAATCATAGGGCGAATGAGCAACGATTAAGAAGGCGTATTTTGCAACTTTATCCCAAAATGTCCCAGCGCGTTTTAGAGAATCGTCAAATAATCTTGGAATCTCTAAAAATACTGGAGCCTGGGAATATAAAAACAGAATCTATTCTCCAAGGGCAAAAATCCTCTCCTCCTCCCACAATTATACTGGATGCTGAGGAACAAGTCTATCAACGAACTATTTATCAAATCCAAAGGATTATTATGTCTCAACCACCAGATAGGTTTGTGACTAGTGTCCAGAGACTCTTGAAGTTTTTGAAGCAACAAAACATTTCAACCGAAGAAATTCAGCAAACTATAATTTGTCAGGTTATTCTTAAACGAGCCGCCCAAGAGGAAGGGTTTAAAAAACAGTTAATGGTATGGGAAGATACTGCAAGTAGAGCTGCTCGTGCTTCCAAAGTGGGACAATCAATGCGGGCTGCGATCGCTCTGATTTTAGCAGAGAATTCACAGTTCACAATACACAAATATAAATGAAGTATGAAGTATGAAGTATGAAGTATAAAGTATGAAGTATGAAGTATAAAGTATGAAGTATAAAGTATGAAGTAAAAAAATAGTTTCATTCTTCTCCCTTGTCCCCCTTGTCC
>NZ_JAMZMM010000066.1 GCF_024178385.1 Limnofasciculus baicalensis BBK-W-15
AAAGGGGGGAGCAAGAATACAACCTGCATTTCTTCCTTTCTCGGGATGCTCCCGGGTGGAATTCTGCTACAATGCTGCTTCAGTTTCGGTTTGGGTACAGCAAGGCTAGACAAGTAACAGAAGATCGAGAGAGGCTTTTTGTTGCGTTTATAAATTTTTTCTTATATTTGATTACAATTTATGTCGTAATCAATCAATTCACTCAGTAAATCAAGCAACAATCGATCAGAGTCTTAGATGCGCGAATTTAATTTTTTAATGCGGCTTTCAGGACATGAATGATTTACCGACTTCTCCAGCAACATTGCCCATTCGGCTCATGCCAAGAAAGAGGCAGCGATCCAGCTTAATAAAACTAGATCAATCCATGGATACAAGACATAGATGCCCATGTTGTTCAAATGTTTTACTCCGCCATGTCTGTTTGAACGGGCTTTACTGGTATTGTAGTCATTGCGCTCAGGCTATGCCAGTACTGGGGCACTGATCTCTCAAGGAGTGATTGCTGTATTTGAGGCAACCGTTCTGAGATTTATTCCTCCTTAGCAGTCGAGTGCCACATCTACATAGAATAGACATAATTTAAAGCATCATTGTATCATGATGCTTTAAATTAGAGAAATGATCCTTAATTCTTCAGTAGCGCGTTGGTAAATTCTTAATACATTCTGGTACAAATCAGACAATTCAAGCACTTACATAAACATTATTTAAAACATCTATATGCCACGATCGTTCAAGTAGCAACTTTACAGGTAAATTGTCACAGCTACAAATCCATCCTCGATATGCGGGGATATCCAGAGCTGTTTCATTCTCAAAGTAACTATAACCATTACTGTAAATTAAGGAGATTTATCCATGCGGGCAATCAATATTGGACTAACCGATGAACAACGTCAGGGCGCAATCGATCTACTCAACCGAGATTTGGCAGACACCTATTTGCTGCTAGTCAAAACCAAGAAATATCATTGGGATGTTGTTGGTCCGCAATTCATGACCTTACATAAGCTATGGCAGGAGCATTATGAAGCTCTCACGATCGATGTTGATGCTATTGCAGAACGGATCAGAACATTAGGCGGGTATCCCGTGGGCACGATGGAAGGATTTCTAAAAATATGTTCTCTTAAAGAGCATCCTGGCAATGTTCCTACGGCAACTGAAATGGTATCTAAATTGCTAGAGGATCGCGAACAAATCGTGCGGAATTTGCGCGAACATGTTGAGAAATGTAGCAACAAGTTTAAAGATGACGGAACCGCTGACTTTCTCACAGGTTTGATGGAGCAGCACGAAGAGACGGCTTGGATGCTGCGTTCTTTCATTGAGGGAGAAGCAGTCGAAGCAGATGGCTTGAAACCGAAGCCCGATAAAAAAACGGTAGGGATTTAGCAAACTACTTCAAGCAAATCAATATATGGGAGTTTACCAGCGATGTATAGCAGTCGCCAAGGCGGTTAAGGCATTCTGAGCTAGCAAATTTTAACAATTGGCTTAAGCCCCGCTTAAGCCAATTGTCCTAACCGCTGTGGCGGTTGCTATATAAGAGAAAAGATATTATTGGCAAGCCTATTGTTTCCTATGATATGGGTGAAAAATTTGACACCGTTGAAGACTTGATTTTTGACCAAGATAGCAATCAACTGCTTGGTTTTCTGATCGATGAGTCCGGTTGGTTTAGTAGCGCTCAGGTTTTGCTTTTAGGAGATAAAATTCAAGAATTTGGACGAATCGCTAGTGAAAAAGCCCAAGAAACAGCTCATGTCACAGGAGATAAAATTCAAGAATTTGGACGGAGTGCAACAACCTCGATTACCAATGCCATTGTCGATCCAGAGGAGCAAAAAGCCTTTGTAATTGGTAAAACGGTTGAGCATAACGTTGTAGCCCCAGGGGGGCAGTCTCTTGCGCTTCAGGGGCAGATTGTTACTTCTGCGATCGCAAATTCGGCAGACTATCTGGGTGTTTTGGATGAACTCTATCGAGCAACAGGTGGCAGTTTGTCAGATAAAATCGGTGAAAGGGTTGGCAATGTGGTTGCTGGTTTGACTGTCGAGCAAGCAGAAGGGAGGCGGATTCGGCAAGTTGTTCGCAGCGATGAAGGTTCAATTATCGCTGCGCCCGGTCAAATTGTCACCGCACAAGTGATTGAAAGGGCAAAGACTTACCACCAAGAGCAAGCATTGCTAGAGGCGGTTGGCTTATCAATAGGTAAATCCGTGCGAGATAGCACCAGTAGCGCCACGATCGTAGCAGGCGATCGCCTCAAGTCCACAACCCAAAATACAGGGGAGCAACTTCAATCCGGAGCAAAAAGTCTCTGGGCACAAGTGAAAGATACCGCTAGTGGGCTACAGGATCGTGGAAGTCAGGCAATTGAGGAGAAGCAGATTAAAGGCGCTCTAGGTCGTCCGGTAACTCGTGTTATTCTCGATCGGGATGATGATGTGATTCTCAATGTGGGCGAGTTAATCACCCATGAGGCGATCGCAAGTTCCCGTCAGTCTCAGGTTCTCGATCTGCTGCTTAGTTCAGTTTACAGTGAAAAACCTCGACTCTCCCTAGAAAATCTGCGGGCACCCAAGCCTGGTAGAGCCGCGCTGTAGTCGATCGCTATTTTTTTGAATTTATCCTGGGCGATCTATAAATTGAACTGTGCGATCGTGGAATAGTAAGGAGATTAAATTGATCGACCATTCATTTTGGTTTTACGGAATCGCTTTTTTTGGGATTATTCTGTTACGGTATTTTCTGGTGGCAGGGGGAACCTATTTGTTCTTATATTCGCCATTGGGTGAGTCTTTTATTAATCGCAATCTGCCACATCAGCCTCACTCCTGGCGATCGATTCAACGGGATATTCAACTTTCTGCTCTCTCTGCGGGGGTGTTTGGGCTGGCGGCAGCGTTCATCATGTCAGGATACGGTTGGGGCATTACCCGCTTATATAGCGACTCTGAACAGTATGGGCTGTGGTATTTAGGAGTTAGTTATGGTGCGGTGTTAATTCTGCAAGATACCTACTTTTACTTTACCCATCGGTTGTTTCATCACCCGGTACTCTTTCCCTGGGTGCATCAGGGGCATCACCGATCTCGTTATCCTACCCCGTGGACTTCGTTTGCCTTTGATCCATTAGAGGCGATCGTTCAATCCCTTTTCCTAGTTGGTATCGTCTTTGTCATTCCACTCCATTTCATCACTTTAATTGCGGTACTCACTACCATGACGGTGTGGGCGGTATTAAATCATCTTGGAATCGATCGTTTGCCTCTATTGTTTCCCCACCATTGGCTGGGTAGGTGGTTTATTGGGCCAGCCCATCATGCCATTCATCACCTCAAATATACGTTGCATTATGGGCTGTATTTCACATTCTGGGACAAACTTCTTGGCACTGAGGACCCCAATTATCAGAAGAAGTTTGATGAGCGTCTGACGAGTAAAGTTGATGGAGATTAACTCGCGGATCGCCCGTTACCTGAGTTCGGTGTTAGGAGTAGCCCTTTCAGGGCGGCTACGCCAACGGTGTTAGGAGTGAAAATTTAAGAGCAAAAGACACAAAATGGAAATTTTTTTAAAAGAAGCCCGCGAAACGGAATATTGGCGACCGAACTCCGTTGGCGTAGCCTGCGCTTCGCGCATACTCCGAACTCAGATCCGTTACATTTTGTATCGTATTTAATCAATTCATTTAGGTTTAATCAATTCATTCAGGAAATAGAACAATCAACTATTACAGTAATACCAGAACCAAAGTGGATTAGAAACAATGAAATTCCTGCACATAGCGCTCGGAATCCTGATTCCGCCCGTCGCTGTTTTTCTTACTTTTGGGGTTGGATCGACTTTGTTTATCAATATTTTGCTGACCTTACTTGGTTGGGTTCCAGGCAGCATTCATGCAGTTTGGGCAATCGTTAAACAAGATGAAGCTCTGAATGAGTCAGTTTAAAAATAAAACTGGCATTCGTCAACCAAAATTGACTCCTTTTAAGTAGTTTATTGGATAAAAAACATGAACAATAATATCATGGGATACCTCGTCACTACCTTAGCAACAGCCTTGGGCTTGCTAATAGTTGATTTGGCTGTGCCAGGGGTAAATATTGCTAATTTTCCGGCGGCATTACTGGCCGCTGTTGCCATTGGAGCGGTCAATTCTGTAATTCGACCGATTCTTTCTGTACTGTCGCTACCGATTAATTTATTGACCCTAGGGCTATTTTCACTAGTGGTGAATGGCTTTTGCTTTTGGTTCGCATCTCTCTTTGTCCCTGGCTTTATGGTGAATGGCTTATTAGCATTCATTTTTGGTCCGGTTATCTTGTCATTTGCTAGTACTTTCCTCAATAACTATTTTGCTGGGAAAAAGATTGGTCAATCTTCTTCTGTAACTAGCAATAGCTAAAATCTTCAACCATCGTCGGGATAGTTTGTCAAGGTCAAGTAGTAAAAGAGTTTTGCCAAGTCTAGACTATTAGTAAAAATATAGCAGTCGCCCGTGTTAAGGCATTCTCAGCTACCAAATTTTAACAATTGGCTCTAAGCCAATTGTTCTAACCGCTGTGGCGGTTGCTATATACGCGGGCAAGATGCCCGCACTACAAAGATTCTTGCTTGGATTTATTTACGACTGATTGAGGACTGCTATATTTACCGTAATTCATGATTTTTATCACTTTTATCTAAATAGAAGAGGACAATATGTTGAATCTCATCTGGACTGGTGTTGTTGTGCTTATGATCCTCTGGTTGTTAGGATTCTCAATTAACATTGGGGGCAGCTTAATCCACTTACTTTTTGTTTTGGCGGTGATTGGTATTGTCTACAATTTATTTATAGGGGGACGTGTCTAATAACTGTTTTGGCTTGGCTTGCAATCAGAAAAAACAATGATTTACTTACCCTTTATTTTGATACTGTTATTTGTTGGCCCAGCGCTTTCTTCGATTGCGATTCGGCGATCGGTTTCGATACGTTGGCACTTGGTTTTGTTTGGCATTTGCATCCTCTACGGAATTTCCCCGTTCCTACTCGCTTGGGGAGGAATGGGTTTGGCTAAACGCTTTGGTTGTCAGTCAGAAGCGATGAGGTTTCAGTGTCCTAATCCTTCCTGGCATGGAGAAATGATTACAGGGATGGTGTTTGCCCACTGGCTGGCAATTTTGACCATCCCATCGGCTGTTTTCGGTGCAATCGGACTCCTTATATCGTTGAGAATCAAAGTCAAGAAATCGCCAACAAAAATAAATATTTCAGGGAAACCAAATGCCGCTTTTTACCGCAGTCGTCGCCACAAAGTAATTGCAGGAGTCTGTGCAGCGATTTCACGGCGATGGAGACTGCCAATTCAAGGAGTACGGATTGTCACAGTTATTTTAGCAGTCGTCGGATCTGGATCTGGATTTGTTTTGTTACTGTACCTTTGGTTTTGGTTAGCGTTCCCATTAGATGCGCAGATAGAATCCAATTTAGTGGCTCATTGAAATACTACAGCAGTCACTTTCGTCGGTTAGGACATCAGAAAACGCCAGAAGTAATTCACAGCAGGCATTTCAATGCGTGACTTTTGAATGCCTGACTGTTGACTTTTGCTATAGTGGTTCTATAGCTCAAAATTTTCATGGAGACTTAATATGCCCAGTCTCAGCCTCAAGCCATCGCACAAGCCAATCAAAAACTACTACGAGGCGTTGAATCGCTATGCCAAGTTAGGGATAGTCCATGAGGGGGCGGTGTTATCGGCTTTTCAGCAGTTGCTTGAGTCTTGTGGGCGACAGTTTGACTGGACTTTGGAGCAGCAATTTGCCATTAAGCGATCGAAAAAGCAGCCGATTCGGATTGATGGGGCATTGGTTGACAGCTATCATTTACCGCGTGCTTATTGGGAAGCGAAGGATAGTAATGACGATCTGAAGAAGGAAGTTCAGAAAAAGTTTGCGGTGGGCTATCCCAAAGATAATATTATTTTTCAGCAGCCCGATCGCGCAATTCTCTATCAAGATGGCAAATTGGTGATGGATGTGGATATCACCAAGGATCGGGAATTGGTGGATGTGGTGCGCCAATTTTTTGAATATCGCGCTCCTGCGATCGCGCAATGGGAAAAGGCAGCCGCAGAATTTGGCGATCGGGTGAAAGATCATGCAACGGCATTACTTGAGCTAATTCGCAAAGAGGAGAAAACCAACAAAAAGTTTATTGATGCCTTTGCGGCATTTATGCAGCTTTGCCGTCAGTCGATTAATCCTAATCTATCGGAGTCGGCAGTTGAGGAGATGTTGATTCAGCATTTGTTGACGGAACGGATTTTTCGGAGTGTGTTTAATAATCCCGATTTTGCTCAACGAAATATTATTGCGGTGGAGATTGAGAAAGTAATCAAGGCTTTGACTTCTAAGCATTTCAGCCGCGCTCACTTTTTGAGTAGTTTAGATCGGTTTTATGGGGCAATCGAAGAGACGGCGGCAACGATTGATGATTTTTCGCAAAAGCAGGATTTTTTAAATACAGTATATGAGAAATTTTTTCAGGGTTTTTCGGTAAAAGTTGCGGACACCCATGGAATTGTTTATACACCGCAGCCGATTGTGAATTTTATGGTGAAGAGTGTGGAGGAGATTTTGCAACGGGAGTTTGGCAAGTCTTTGGTGGATAAAGGTGTCCATATTCTCGATCCGTTTGTGGGTACGGGAAATTTCATTATGCGGGTGATGCGTGAGATTGCGGAAATCCAGAAGTCGGCTTTGCCTCACAAGTATGAGCATGAGTTGCATTGCAATGAGGTGATGTTGTTGCCCTATTACATTGCTTCGATGAATATTGAGCATGAGTATTTTGAACAAACGGGTAAATATGAGCCGTTTGAGGGGATTTGTTTAGTTGATACTTTTGAAGATCAAAATATACAGCAACTTGATTTATTTAGTCCCAAAAATATGAAACGTGTCGATCGCCAAAGGCAATCTAATTTATTTGTGGTGATTGGCAATCCTCCCTATAACGTGGGACAGTTAAATGAGAATGATCATAATAAAAATCGCAAGTACACAACTAAAAATAAGACTGGGATTGACGATCGCGTGGCTGCCACTTATGCTAAAGCATCTAAGGCGACTTTGAAAAACTCTCTTTCAGATCCTTATGTTAAGGCTATTCGCTGGGCATCGGATAGAATAGGCGATGAAGGAGTTGTTGCTTTTGTGACAAATAACAGTTTTATTGATGGTATTGCGTTTGACGGGATGCGACAATACTTAGAAAAGGAGTTTGACCAAATTTATGTATTTGACTTGGGCGGCAATATTCGCAAAAATCCTAAGTTATCAGGAACAACACACAATGTTTTTGGCATTCAAGTGGGAGTCAGTGTTAATATATTTGTAAGAAAGCGTTAGAGGTTAAATCAGCTATGCAATTTGCGAGAATTACAACTAATCCTCAAAAGATGGGCGGTGTGCCATGTATTCGCTCTTTGAGAATACCTGTTACAACTATCTTTGATATGTTTGCTGATGGAATGCGAGATCAAGAAATTTTACAGGCATTACCTGACTTAGAAGCAGAAGATATACAAGAGGTTCTACAGTATGCAGCTACGACATTAAGAGTCAATCTAGAGACTCAAGGACTCAAAGAAGTTGTTCAACAAACTGTCCAAAAGACGATGAATGAGGTTTTGAAGAAAGAAAAATTTGCTTTTATCTTCTCTCAGATGCCTTATGTCAGTGATGAAGAACAAGCGGATATTGAGGAGCATTGTGGTTCGCCATCTGATTATGACAGAGCCGAATTTGTAGACATGACAGATTGGGTGAGAAATGAAACTAGTTTTAAGTAAAAATGCGATTAAGTTTCTTGAAAAGATTCCACCCAAAGATAGCGAAAAAATCAAAGCTAAAATCCTTTATTTACTTCAGTTAGCAGAAAAGCCAGATTCAATTATCTCTAAAGAACTTGATGTCAAGCCATTAAAAGGTTCTTGGGATGGCTTCTCAAGGCTAAGGATTGGAAAAATCAGGGTTGTATATGTAATTGATTTTGAACAAAATGAATTACTCATTTATGCGATAGATTTTAGAGGGGATATTTATTAATGTTAAGGTTCAAAACTGAATTATGAGAAAGGCTAAGATTTATTATGCGCGGATGGATGAGTTTTGGCGCAAGGAACAGAAGTTAAGTTGTTTGGAGAAGTTTGAAAGTCTTCAAGATGTTGATTGGCAAGAGATTCAACCGAACACAAAATATGTTTGGCTAACAGAAGGATTTGAGGATGATTTTGTTAGTTTTATTGCGTTGGGAAGTAGAGAAACTAAAGCATTAAAAGGAGATGTAACTGATTGTATTTTTAAAATTTTTAGTAACGGAGTAAAAACTAATCGAGATAGTTGGGCTTACAACTTTGTTTCCAAAGATCTAGCTCTTAATATTCAACGAATGATTAGTACTTACAATGAACAACTAATTCAATGGCAACAAAAAGAAAATAAGAATATTAATATTGATGATTTTATAACTAATGACGACACTAAACTTAGCTGGTCAGGCGACTTAAAAGAACATTTAAAAAGAGGTGTTTGTGTAAAATTTAACCCTGAAAAATTAAGACGATCGCTTTATAGACCATTTGTGGTTTCTTGGCTGTATTTTGATCGTCATTTAAATAATAGGCGATACCAATTTCCATATATTTTCCCAACAGAAGAGACAGAAAGAGAAAATCAGGTTATTTGCTTTAGCTATTTTGGTATTACAAAACCGTTTCACTGTGTAATAACTCATAGCTTGCCTGATTTTCATCTTACTGGAGATTCTTTATGCTTCTCTTTCTACATTTATGAAAAAGAGGGAAATAATCGTCAAGAAAATATCACCGATTGGGCGTTAGAACAATTCCAAACCCATTATCAAGATCCCAAAATTACTAAATGGGACATCTTCCATTACACCTACGCCCTACTCCATCATCCCCACTATCGCCAACGTTACGCCGCCAACCTCAAACGCGAATTACCGCGCATCCCCTTCGCACCAGAATTTCATCCCTTCGCGATCGCAGGAAAACGCCTCACCGAAATCCATGTCAACTACGAACAACAACCCGAATATCGCCTCAAACATATCGAAAACAAAGATCTCCCAATTGATTGGCGAGTCGAAAAAATGCGCCTCAGCAAAGACAAAACCCAAATCAAATATAACGACTTCCTCACGCTTACAGGCATTCCCCTCGAAACCTTTGAATACAAACTAGGCAATCGTTCCGCCCTAGACTGGATCATCGATCAATACCAAGTCAGCAACGACAAACGAAGCGGCATCACCAACGATCCCAATCGCCTTGATGACGAAGAATACATCGTGAGATTGATTAAGCAAGTAATCACCGTTAGCTTAGAAACCGTTAAAATTGTGAAAAGCTTGCCAGATTTAGGTTTACCAAAAGATTAAAGGAGAAAATAATTTGCCAGATAGAGACTCCATTCATGAAACTGTAAGGGAATATAATTTAACCTAAGCTATTAAATTCATTTTTGAGGAAACCAATATGACAAGACATATTTCTAATCATTTCACCATCGAAACAGAACAAGAAGATGATGGTCGCTGGATTGCTGAGATTCTCGAAATTTCGGGTGCTTTAGTATATGGAAATAGTCAAGAACAGGCGATCGCTAATGTTCAAGCTTTAGCATTACGGGTTATTGCTGACAAATTGGAACATGGAGAAATGGCTTTGGGGTTGACTAGTTTTGAATTTGTTTCTGCGTAGTAATTTATCATTATGAGTCAATGGTCAGATGAAGATCGTAAGTATGTGGTTAGCTTGCCTGAGTTTGGTCCCTATGCTCATACTCATGGTGAAACCTATGCAGAAGCGCTAAAGAATGGCGAAGAGGTGATAGAACTTTTAATAGAAGAGTATCAATCATTAGGAAGAACTTTGCCGAAGCCATTAATGGCTGGTTCTTTAGCTTTTAGTCAGGATTAAATAGCGGCATGGGTACGCCCACCTACCGCATTGCCAATTAGTTTGTAAAGTTTCAAAACATTTTGATACAAATCATACAACTCCAATATTGCCAATACATCATTTAAAACATTCTGATGTCATCCTAGCAAATAGAGCTTGATGCCAGAACTGATAAAAGAACAAGGGGCTGAGAGCCAATTGTTCCGACTGGTGCAAGTTATCAGTTTAAATTTTTATTCTTGAAAATGACTAGAGGATAGTTGAAAATATGACTAATAAACATACTAAAACAGATTCAAATGACCATCCATTTCCTATCAAAAAGATTGACGATTTGATCGGTCACTTTATTGTTCCACCGGGAAAGAAAATTTCCCTTGCTAAAGACTACGATCCAGATTATAAAGCCCATTATCTGGATAAATCGGAAGCTGAAAGTGATTTGCAGGAAGGTATTGAGGCTTTAGCAAAATATCAGGATATTCTTTATGCCCAAAATACCAATGCCGTGCTAATTATTTTTCAGGCAATGGATGCTGCTGGTAAAGATAGTACCATCAAGCATGTTATGTCTGGTATCAATCCCCAAGGATGCCAAGTGTATAGCTTCAAAGCTCCCTCTGCCGAAGAGTTAGATCATGACTATTTATGGCGATGTTTCAAAGCCCTACCAGAAAGAGGACGGATTGGAATTTTTAATCGCTCTTATTATGAGGAAGTCCTGGTCACACGAGTCCATCCAGAACTTATGGAGCAGCGACAACTCCCGCCTAGTTTAATAGATAAGCATATTTGGAAACGCCGCTTTGAGGAAATCAACAACTTCGAGAAATATCTAGTCAACAATGGGATTATTGTCCTAAAGTTTTTCCTGAATGTGTCTAAAGAAGAGCAGAGAAAACGATTTTTAGAACGGATCGATCGCCCCGAAAAAAACTGGAAATTATCTGTTAATGATGCTAAGGAGCGCACTTTTTGGAATGATTATATGGCTGCCTATGAAGATATGTTCAATCATACCAGCACAGAACATGCTCCTTGGTATGTTATCTCAGCGGATCGCAAATGGTTTACTCGCCTTGCCGTAGCTGGCATCATTTATAACCAGTTGAAGGAACTGAATCTTAAGTATCCAAAGGTCAGCAAAGAACAATATCAAGAGCTTTTGCAAGTAAAAGAAATTCTTGAGAGTAAGGAATAAAAGACTACCTGTAGGGTGCGTTATGCTTTGCTAACGCACCATCCACAATATGATTAGCTTCGCTGGGTAAGTCCTATGTGCGCTGGTTAACTGAGCCTGCCTGGAACCCCCCGACAGAAGGAGAAACAGCAGTACAAGTTGCCAGTCGAGCCTCCCTTATAATTTCAGAAATCGAGGAGAAATACAAAGACGGCAATGTTCTCGTTGTCTCTCACAAGGCTACGATTCGCATTATTTTGTGTGGCTTGCTAGGAATTGACCTGGGAAGATATCGCGATCGCCTCAATATTTTAGTCGCTTCGGTTAGCATGATTCGATTTGAAGCCCACGGTCCCTTACTAGATAGCTTAGGCGATCGCACCCATCTCGATCGGCGGCTGCTCAAGCTTATGGGCACTTGAAATAGTCCGACTCAAATTGAACAGTGCTACAGTGCAATGGCATTATAGCAGTCGCTTTCCTCGGTTAAGGCATTCTCAGCTACCAAATTTTAACCAGGGGCTTAGAGCCAATTGTCCTAACCGCTGTGGCAGTTGCTATACTCATCAAAAAAAATAAAAATTTACCTTTGAGAGGTCATTATGGTCACAGCCCCTTCCAATCCAGCTCTTAAACCCTCCCTTAAGGCCGTTGGCGAAGCCCGATCCACCATTACGGGCAATCCTTTAAATCCGGTTGAACTGCACCAGATGAATGCCTACTGGAATGCCTGCAACTACTTGGCAGTGGGGATGATTTACCTACAAGACAATCCACTATTGAAGAAGCCACTCGATCCCAAACATATTAAAAATCGCCTACTCGGGCACTGGGGTTCTAGCCCTGGAATGTCCTTTACTTATATCCATCTCAACCGCCTGATTAAACAATATGACCTCAACACGATCTTTCTAGCAGGACCAGGCCATGGCGCTCCAGGTATCCTCGGTCCCGTTTATTTAGAAGGGACATATTCCGAAATTTACCCTGACAAGAGCGAAGACGAAGAAGGTTTAAAGCGATTCTTTAAGCAATTCTCATTTCCGGGCGGTATTGGCAGCCACTGCACCCCCGAAACTCCTGGCTCTATCCATGAAGGAGGGGAACTGGGCTACAGCATTTCCCACGCCTATGGAACAGTCTTCGATAATCCTGACCTGATTTCGGTCGTAATGGTAGGGGATGGAGAAGCGGAAACTGGTCCTCTGGCAACGGCGTGGCACTCGAATAAGTTTCTCAACCCGATTCGGGATGGTGCGGTTTTGCCCATCCTCCACCTAAATGGGTATAAAATTAACAACCCAACTCTCCTGGCTCGCATCAGTCACGAAGAGCTAGAGCAACTATTTAAAGGCTATGGCTACACTCCCTACTGGGTTGAAGGATCTGACGCTGAGACGATGCACCAAGCCATGGCTGCAACCCTAGAACACTGCATTACTGAAATCCAGCAAATTCAGACAGAAGCCCGCCGCAGCGGTACTATAAGCAGACCACTCTGGCCGATGATTATTCTGCGCAGCCCTAAAGGATGGACCGGTCCAGAGGAAGTAGATGGGCATAAAGTTGAGGGATTTTGGAGATCGCACCAAGTTCCCCTAGCCAACATCAAAACCAACCCCGCCCACTTCAAACTTCTGGAGGAGTGGATGAGGCGCTATAAACCAGAGGAACTCTTTGATGAAACGGGGCGGCTAATTCCAGAATTGCGGGAATTAGCTCCGAAGGGCGATCGCCGCATGAGTGCCAACCCCCACGCCAACGGTGGACTATTACGCAAAGCACTCAGGATGCCAGATTTTCGAGACTATGGGGTTGAAATTACCAAACCGGGCAGGATAGAAGTGGGGAACACCCAGCCCCTAGGTATCTTTCTGCGCGACGTTATGCGCAATAACATGACGAGCTTTCGAGTTTTTGGGCCAGACGAAACCGCCTCCAATAAGCTTCAGGCGATCTACGAAGTGAGTAAAAAAGTCTGGATGGCCGAATATTTTCCCGAAGATACAGACGGGAGTGAACTAGCAACCGATGGACGGGTGATGGAAATCCTCAGCGAGCATACCCTAGAAGGCTGGCTCGAAGGCTATCTCCTCACGGGCCGCCACGGCTTTTTCTCCACCTATGAAGCCTTTGTCCACGTCATCGACTCGATGATTAATCAACACTGTAAGTGGCTAGAAATCAGCAACCAAATCCCTTGGCGATCGTCCATTGCGTCGCTAAACTTACTGATTACATCCACTGTTTGGCGGCAAGATCATAACGGTTTTACCCACCAAGATCCGGGCTTTTTAGATGTAGTCCTCAATAAAAGTCCTGACGTAGTTCGGATTTATCTTCCCCCGGATGCCAATACACTGCTATCTGTTAGCGACCACTGCCTCCGCAGCACCAACTACGTTAATGTCATTGTCGCCGACAAGCAGGTTCATTTGCAATATCTCGATATGGATAGTGCGATTCAGCACTGCACCAAAGGACTCGGGATTTGGGATTGGGCGAGTACAGATGCAGGAGAAGAGCCAGATGTGGTGATTGCCTGTGCTGGCGATGTACTAACTCAGGAAGCATTGGCAGCAACGGTATTACTAAAAGAACACTTTAGCGATCTGAAAATCCGGTTTATCAACATCGTCGATCTACTTCGACTCCAACCTGAAACCGAACATCCCCATGGACTTTCTGATCGAGACTTTGACTCTCTATTTACGCTAGACAAACCGATTATTTTCAACTTCCATGGCTACCCTTGGCTAATTCACCGCCTCACCTATCGGCGTACCAACCATCGCAATCTCCATGTTCGTGGTTACAAAGAAAAGGGAAATATCAATACGCCCTTGGAACTTGCCATTATTAACCAAGTCGATCGCTATAGCTTGGCGATTGATGTAATCGATCGTGTACCTAAACTGAAAGTAGCGGGCGCTCATACCAAGGAGCAGCTTAAAAATCAGCAAATTGAGTGTCGTCGTTATGCAAATGAATACGGTATCGATAAACCGGAAATCGTCAATTGGAAATGGCCGGAGTAAATTGAGTTCGGTGTTAGGAGTTCGGAGTTCGGCGTAGCCTGCGCGAAGCGCATACTCCGAACTCCGTTGGCGTAGCCTGCGCGAAGCGCATACTCCGAACTCCGTTGGCGTAGCCTGCGCGAAGCGCATACTCCTAACTCCTAACTCCTAACTCCTAACTCAGGTTAGCTATATGAAAATCTTAGTTCTTAATGGAGGCTCAAGTAGCCAAAAGAGCTGTCTTTACGAAATCGCGGGTGTAACTCTGCCCAGTTGCCCACCCAATCCCCTTTGGGAAAGTGTGGTGGATTGGACTCATCATTCAGGAGTTGCAGAAATCAAAATTACTACGGCTCAAGGGACTGTCTTGAAAGGAGAAATTCCCGCCAAAACCCAGTCTGAGGCAACGGCTTATACACTAAATAGTTTATGGCAAGGGAAGACCAAAGCGATCGACCAACTCTCAGATATTGATGTTGTTGGTCATCGCGTGGTACATGGTGGATCGCAATATCGGGAGAGTGTTATCGTCACAGATGAGGTGAAGGGCGCGATCGCAGATTTTGCCCGCTTCGCCCCTCTCCACAATCCCATCAATCTGGCGGGGATCGAAGCCATCGAACAAGCGTTGGGGAATGTTCCCCAAGTGGCGGTTTTCGATACTGCATTCCATAGCCAACTGCCTCTAGCCGCAGCGGTTTATCCTGGTCCTTATGGTTGGTACGAGCAGGGGATTCAGCGCTATGGATTCCACGGCATTAGCCATCAATACTGTGCGCAACGCACCGCTCAACTCATGGGAAAAAGCCTCGAAGACTTGCGTCTGATTGTCTGTCACCTAGGCAATGGCTGTTCTCTGTCAGCGATTCGCAATGGCCGTAGTATAGATACCACAATGGGGTTTACTCCTTTAGAGGGTCTCATGATGGGGACGCGATCCGGTTCAGTTGACCCGGGAATTTTAATTTATCTCCTCCGGCAAGAGGGATATACTCCCGATCAATTAGAGCAAATCCTCAACCAAAAATCAGGCTTAAAGGGAATTTCTGGCTTGTCTGCCGATATGCGACAGATTATAGAAGCAGAAGCAGCGGGAAATCCCCGTGCGCAGCTTGCCCTGAATCTATTTATCCATCGCCTACGTTCCTCTATTGGTGCCATGCTGATGAGCCTAGATAGATTGGATGCCCTCATTTTTACAGCCGGAATTGGGGAAAATTCTGCTTTAATTCGAGCAGCCGCCTGCGAAGCCTTGGAGTTTTTGGGAATTAGACTAGATCGACAGAAAAATGAGAATAATCCCGTTGATTTAGATATTGCTGAAGCTGAATCAGCAGTACGAATTTTTACGATTCATACCCAAGAAGATTGGGCAATCGCCCAGGATTGCTGGCGTAACCTAAATTCATAATGAATTTAGGTTAATAACGATTTATATCGGCATCTGATAGAACTCTTTAATTCCGTAGGTGAATACTACTTACCCCGCAGCAGTGGCATTCATCTCGCTCAAAATATTCTGCACAATTTGCACCCCTGTCACAGCTTGCCAACCAAACAATCCCAGCAGAATGATGTTCAGTGAAATGTGGATGCGGCGAACCCATTCATGCTTCTGCATAAAGGGAACCAGCGCCGCAGAAGTGGAAATCAATCCCACTATCCCTAACCCTGCAAACAGATGAGGACCGATCGCAATCTTGCCGTTGTTGAGGTAGGTAACTGTTATCCCCCCGATTGCCCCAATTACCATCAGCGCCAGGAGTATGGAGCCAATTTGGTGATGGCGGATAGCGAACCTACCTTTGACCAGTTCTTTCTTGAGATCGCCCTCGGCCAGCCTGGTCCGTCGAATTTGCACACCCAGGTACATCGCATAGAGCGCAAGGACTAGCAAAATCCACATAGTAATGGGGTGAAAAAAGCTGAGATAGGGCTTGAGAGCCGCTAAATTTTCCAAACTCATAATGGGTATTTCCAAAGTAGCTATGGATAATTGATCGCAAAAAAAAGTATGACATTCTCTTGTTTTAGATCGTGTTTTAGTTCTGTATAAATTGGATGAATTGTTCTAGAAATATATAAGTCTTTACACTAAAATTATCCATTCATTTAGGGGCTATAATAAAAAAGAATATTACAGAAGATGTTGCAATTCCTTGAAAGTTGCTTCTTCCATAGATCGATAACAGCATTTCGATCTCGCATTGGATGGAAACCGCTCCCTGTCTTTGGTGTTCCTCGTGAAAAGCTGGAGAACCGATGACCAGATGGGGGGGGAATTGCGTTGAATTCATTTCAGGAGAAATCTATGATATTTAAGAAGACAATTCCGACCATATTGCTGGGATTTGTTATATGGTTTTGCCTTTTGATTGGTGTTGGGCAAAACCCAATCATAGCAGCAACTATTACAGAGACTGGATCAACATTTCAAGAAGGAATACAAACTATGTCTGAAGAATCTCTCAATCTGGAATCGGGAGTCGATCGCTTTCTCACGTCAATTCCAGCAGGCTATTACACGATCGGCACTGTCAAAGGGTTAAAAAGCCTGTTAGAGAACCCTCAAACCCTGTTGGTTGATGTCCGAGAACCCTCTGAGTATAAGTCGGGATATATCCCTAACGCGATCAACATTCCGCTCCAAACCCTGGCACAGAATCTGACTCAAATTCCTCACGATCGCCCCGTGGTATTGTACTGCTCCTCCGGTTATCGATCGGGAATGGGGGTGATGACGTTGCACCTGTTGGGCTATGAGAATGTCCAGGGTTTTCCACCGAGTTTTGTAGGTTGGCAAGCCGCAGGGGAGGCGATCGATACGCTACCCGCTGGCATCACCTCCAGGTAATGGACAAAAAAAATTAGGATTAGAATCCTAATTTTTACTCTGAAACTGCAAGAGATTATGAGGACTTTTGTGATGAACTCTATCTGCTTTAACGAATCTAGAATTCGCCCAATGCGCTGGCTGCTGGCTGTTTTAATCTGCGTTTTACTGGTTGTCTGGAGTCCCTTGCCCGCTTTTGCTGCTGTGACGCAAATGGAAGAATATCCAGGGCAAATGCTCTACCAATCCCGGCAAAACCTGCAAGATCAGAACGGAAATTCCTGGGAGGTTGTCGCATTCAAGCGCATCCATCCCGAGGGTAGTGCAACTGTCTCTCTGCGGCTAGTGGGCTTTCTTAGTACGGTGGAATTCGATCGCAGGCAACTGCTGACGCTGACAACATCTCTGGGGCAAACTTTGACCGCCAAGGATATTTCTGGCGAAATTTATCAGAATATACCAACCCCAGCAAATGTCGCAGAATATGACATTCTGCCTATCCTATTACAGTTGCAGCCTGAAATTCCCCTTCAGTTAACTTTACCGATGGTAACTGGTTCATCGATCAACTTAGAAATCCCATCTACGGTGATTCAAGAATGGCGAACAATTTCCGATCGTTGACCCCATCTAGAATAGGAACAGTTAAACCTGTTTGTATCTCTAGGAATCTCCGCCTTTCAAGGGAAAATAGGATGTCAATAAACCCAAAAACCCAAATCGATGAATTCACATTAAGTTACATTTTGTATCGTATTGAATCAATTCATTCAGGTTTAATCAATTCATTCAGTAAATAGAACAACCGCCTGTCACAGTGATATCAGAAGCCAGAGTTGTTAACTCGATTCAGGTAACCAGTTCTCAAATTCCATAAGGAGCGCATCATGAGTTTACAAAATAAAGCCAAAGCAACCGCAAAAAATATCGAAGGTAAAGTCCAAGAATCAGTAGGCAATATGACTGGCGATCCGAAAGATCAGATAGAGGGCAAAGAAAAACAGGCAGAGGCAAAGGTTCGTCACTCTGTTGAAGATGTGAAAGATGAAGTCAAGAAAAATATTGACTAGTCGGTCATTTGTCACGACGAACAGCTTATCACCTGCCATCCCGACAAAGGATTGAAACCCTATTGTCATAAGAATGCTTCCTAAAGGAATAGCTTCTTTTGAGATAAGTAAGTTGCTAATACCAATGTCAAAAAAGAGTTTTATGTAGGGTGGGCAGTCCCCAATATAAGACAAAAAGCTGATTATTACGTTGGTGGGGACTGCCCACCCTACAGTTATTCATCAGGACAAAATCCCTGAAAGAAACCATTCAATTCGCGACGAAAAAAGAACAAGCTGAGATTCATCGGATGGGAGATTACAGAAGGCATAATTGCCAATCTGTAAAGCTACTAAATTATCAGAAACAAATGCCATGACCATTCCAACCGCTCAAACAACTCCGTCCCAAAACGATCCCCGAAAAACAGCAGTCCGACAAGACCATGAGGGGACTGAATTATATGATTCCCCTACCCCCGATAGCTATGACGCGCATATCATTCCGGCTGAAACAGCAGCGAGAAAAGAGCATGAGGGTGACAATTTCAAGCATCTGGCTGAACACCCTGCGGGATCTGAAAGTATCGATACAACTGGTGGTTTTACAGTTGATAAAGAAGGGTTAGTGGATAACTTTGCCATTGAGCCAGAAATGTACTATGAAACACCGGGAGACTTGCGAGATGAAAAAAACAGCGAACCAAAGGATTCAGACAGTTGGGTATTAGACAAATCAATCAATAACAAATCTCAGGAAAAAACAATGATGTTAGAACAACGCGCTGTCGGCACATTCTCAACTTATGAAATAGCTGAAACCGCTCTGCGTGAATTAAAAGATAGTGGTTTTTTGATGGATCGAGTTTCAGTAGTGGGGAGTGATATTAATAACCATACTGAAGCGACAGGAGCTAATACAAGCAATCAACTGGCAGATATTGAGAAGCTACATACCCATGAAAATAAAGCTGGGGAAACAGCTAAAGATGGAGCTATCGCTGGTAGCGGTTTAGGGGGTTTGGCTGGTTTATTAGTTGGTTTGGGCGCGATCGCAATTCCTGGTATCGGACCAGTGATGCTGGCTGGTGCTGCGGCAACTGCTATCGCTACGACTATTTCAGGCGGTGTTATCGGTGCTGCTGCTGGTAGCTTGGTTGGTGGATTAATCGGCTTAGGCATACCCGAAGATCGCGCTCAGGTTTATAGCGAGCGGGTTTCTAAGGGTGATTATCTAGTCATGGTTGAAGGCTCAGAAGCAGATATTACCCTGACTAAATCAATTTTCAGTAAGCATCATGTTCATGAGTGGTATGCCTACGATTTATCTGACGAGTCAGTGCCGCCTGCGACAATACTTTCTGCCCCTCATCCACGGGTTCAGAAAATTGAGCGATGAGTTGGTACTAATATCCACAGTTAAGGATAAAAAGATGAATAAGATCGCTAAAATTAGCTCTGCTCTGCCCTTAGTAGTCAACGTTTTGTTGATAGCAACTCTATCAGCTTGCAGCTCGCCGCCGAATACGGCATCCGATACTCCGACAAACGATAAGGGAGAAGTTTCGGCAGCGAAAAATAGTCCAACTACCCAAGATGATGCTCAAAGTGAAACGCGCAAAAAGCAGGTAGAAGCAGATAACCGGGCAAAGGAGCAGCGGAATAATGTGGGAGGGGATTCTCAAAAATCTACTGAGGAAAATTTGGTGAGTGAAGTGCGCAACAAGCTAGAGTCAAATCTCCCTGGCGATAAGCTTACCGTTACTACTAAAAACGCGGATGTTACGGTATCGGGGGAGGTGAAAACGCAGGGAGAACTCGATAAGATTAAACCATTAGTAATGGAAATAAAAGGAGTTAAGAGCGTTATGGTAAAAGCTGTCGTGAAGCCATAAAACTCTTTGCTCTCACTAACTAATGACTAAGGAGTAAGTCACGATTTGTTTCAGATTAATGAAACATACATGAGTTATTCATCATCCATTTCTCGTTAATCAATTCAATTCTTTTTTGGAGTAAAACAGATGATTTCTATTCAACAAATTCGTAGCCTTTTTCTCACCATGAGTTTAGCTGTAATCCTTTCAACTACCATAGCTTTTGGTTTTGGCTCTGCCGATAGTTGGGCTGCAACTTCACCCACACAACTCATCAGCCAAACGCAAAATCAAATCTTAGCCATGAATCAAGCCGAGGCAACGATCAAAAATATTGAAGGGAAAGCTCAAGAAACGATGGGCAACATTACTGGCAATCGCAAAGATCAGATTATGGGAAAAGCCAAGCAAGTCGAAAGTAAAGCTAGTACGGCAGCAGAAAAGATGAAAGATAAGGTTCAAGATATTCTCGATTAAAGATCGGTTAAACAACATCTAAAGTTATCAAAGTTAATTAAGGAGATCGTCATGAGTTTAAAAGATAGAGCTAAGGCAACCGCCAAAAATATTGAGGGTAAAGTTCAAGAAGCCGTGGGGGATCTGACTGGTGATTCCAAAACTCAGGCAGAGGGTAAGGAAAAACAGGCAGAGGCAAAGATTCTTCACACTGTCGAAAATGTGAAAGATGAAGTCAAAAAAATGATTGACTAGTCGGTAATTTGTTGAAGGGGGTAAATATGTTGAATCTCATTTATTGCCCCCTTCCTTTTTATTGCCCCCCTTCCCTACCAGGGCTGTTTCATTCTCAAAATTTGCTCAACCTAGAAAGCAGACTGGGAGGGATTTTTAGGTGATAAATTCTAGTCAAATAAAATTAGGCATTAATTATTACTAAAAATCCTCATCTTCCTCTTCTCCCCTGCCC
>NZ_JAMZMM010000452.1 GCF_024178385.1 Limnofasciculus baicalensis BBK-W-15
ACATACAGGTAGTGCGAAAATGATCTATGGCAAATCCTGTTTGTTCGCTACGCAAAACTATTTCAACTTTGCCTGTTTCTCGCACTAATGCGGCAATGCGAATTTTTAGGGGCGAGGTTTCAGAAACGACTACGGGATGATTGAATTTTATATCTTCAAAAACGGGAATTTCTGAAGTTTCTAGTAACGCCATTGCTACTTGTGCCATAGCTTCCAATCCCATTACGCCAGGAAAAATGCGATCGCCTTTATAAATATGATCGTTCAGATATGGATCTGTATCGGTTGAGAGTTCGGCATCCACGACTAATTCAACTCCTGGATAGTAAACTCTTGGTTTTTCCAAGAAGCGTAGGAATGGTAGTTCTGGCTTTGGTAACTTTAAGGTTGGTACGTCTCCAAAACGACCTGTTACAATTATTGAATCAGGTGTTAGTGCCTTTTCTATTTGATTTTTATGTTTATTTAAGCATTGAGCAATTATGTTACGAAATATGGAGATACCCATGTCTGGTGAAATGGGTGTAATTCCTTGTTGCATTAGGGCATCTACTCGCCCTAATCGTTCGCCCATGCCAACACCTGACCAAACTGACCAGTCTATAGTTACACATCGGCAGTTGGGATATTTAATCCCGAAACTTTCCGTAATATTTCCTAACCATTCATTAGCTAGGGCATAATCAGCTTCACCTCGCAAACCAGTGCGGGCAATGATCGAGCCAAATGCGACCAAAAGCTTTAGATGGTAAGGGTTTACGGCTGCTAGAATATTATGAAGTCCTTGAACTTTGGGGGCTAAGGTACGTTTTATTGCGGTTTCATCTAGGGAAGTAAGAAGTTGGGGAACATTAGTCCCAGCTCCGTGTAAGATAGCAGTAATTGTACCTAATTCTGCTTCAAATTCTGCGATCGCGCCTCGTACTGCTGAACTATTAGTTACATCAGCAGCGATGTATTTAAACTGAATACCCAATCCTGCCATTCTCTCCAAATTAGCAGCAAGTTCGGTATCATTATTTGGGTGGGATCTGCCTAAAAGTGCGAGACGTATGCCAGTTTCTTTTGCTAAGGAGATAGCGCTTTCGGCAGCAATTCCTTTCCCACCACCTGTGACTAATAATAAGTCTGTGGATGTAAGATTTTGAATTGATATTTTCCCCCCTTGATAAGGGGGGGTAGGGGGGGTCGAATTTGGCAACAACCGCAAGATTGGTTCCCGCCGCACCCCAGAAATATCATAATCAGACTCAACATAACCGACTGCGGCTTTTGCCTCAGCAAGTACCCATTCTATAAAGATATTTTCAGAAATATCTTTACATAAAGGTACATCAATCCAGCCCATTTTTATAAATTCATCATCCGTAGCACAGGCATCTTGCCTGTGACTAACACCAATCAAATCCGGCACTTTCTCTGCTTTAACAAAATCACCATAAACCCCAGGCAAATTAACAATACAAGTAGTAATATTTGGCGATTCCAAATGAAGAGTACGAGCAAAACCAGCACCACCTACCCCATGTTGGACAAGAATAAAATGAGTTACTTCTTTATCAGTAATTACAACTTTGGCACTATCCAGTAGTAAACTTAAGTGACTTTCATCTGGTTGTGGTGGCAAACAGACAATTACGCCACTACCACCATCCCAATTATCGAATGCTTCCTGTAAAGGTTTTGCTAAAGGATAATCGGATGGTGCAAATATTTGCCAGCCTTTCCAGTTACTTAAGGTGGATTTTGCGGGAAGATCCTGTTTTGGCAAAGATACTTGTTTGTCGCCACAGTTGTCACCCCCCCAACCCCCCTTATTGAAGGGGGGAGTAAGAGTATAATTTAGGTTTTTATCAAATTGGGATACTCCAGATTTTGCTTGACAGTGGGGTAGGGGTTTTTCTACTAATTCTACTGTGAAAGTCCGAATCCAAGCATCAACACCTGATGGTACTTGTTTGCTTTCATCGATAGATATTGAACTACCAGTAGTGACTAATTCTTCTAATGCTTGAACGACTTCTGTAATAGTGGCGTTAGCATAGTCAGTGGGTGCAATAGGGGGAGATAAGCCTAATCTTTTTGCTGCTTCTCCTACTAGTTGTCCTACAGTAATTGAGTTAAGATGTAAGTCACTGAGTAGACGATTATTATCTTTGATTGCACTAACGGGAAGTTCGGATCTTTCTGCTACTAATTGTCGCACGATTTCTAGTGGTGAATTAGTAGTTGGAGAAGATAAACCTAACCCCCCCAGCCCCCCTTCCTTGCCAGGGAAGGGGGGAGTAAGATTTGCATTTGCCTCTGCTAACCCCCCTTTTGAAGCAAAGGCGGTATCGAAAGGGGTTGAAGAAGTCTTACTCCCCTCTCCTTGCAGGAGAGGGGCTGGGGGAGAGGTTAATTTAATAGTAGGGGAATGATATTGTGAAATTATCCCTATTTCTCGATTCTTTTCACAGGGATTGACGAAAAATTTAGGCTGCCAATTGAGGTTGAATGGTTTGGTAAATCTGTGAGAAAATAAGGATTGACGGTTAATTGGCGTGCCTAAAACAAAGGCTGCACCAATTGCATTTAATAAGCCTTTGAAAGATAAACCACCTGCATCAATTGGAATAATTGGGGTATTGACAAAATCACCAACTAACCCACTTAATACTTCGCCTGGACCAACTTCAATCCACAAATCAACATGAGGGGAGGCTTGAGTAACTCCATCAATAAACTTTACTGGCGAAGTAATTTGAGTGGTAAGAAGCGATCGCAAATCCTCATCGGGTGGGACAATAGTGCCAGTTACAGTGGAGATAACTGTGCGTTGGAGAGGTTGAAATTCCTCATTAGCGAGATGTGTTGCGAAGGGTAGAGTGGCTTGGGCGACGAGTGGGGAATGGAAAGCGTGGGAAACAGGTAAAAGTGTGGCTTTGATTCCTTGAGTGCGGGCGCGATCTATAATAGTTGCGATCGCATTTATTTCCCCAGATATTACTGTTTGTCGCGGCGAGTTTAATCCGGCAATGGCGACATTATCTCCATTAATTAAAGCAGTAACAGCACTTCGATCTCCTTTAATACTAGCCATTGTGCCAGAGGGATTACTCAATTCTCCCATGGCTTTACCGCGTGCTTTGCTAATTCGCAGTAGTGCAGCTTCATCAAACGCCCCTCCCCAGGATAACGCAGTAAGTTCCCCCAAACTATGTCCGACTGCGATCGCGCCTTTTATGCCTAATTTTTCTAGTGTCTGGAAACCTGCAATTGAAGCTGTCACTATTGCGGGTTGGGCGATGGCTGTATCAATGGTATTTTTTACTTGTGGTAAGTTAGCCCTTTGGTATAATTCTTGCACCCAGGGGAAATTGCGACACCAAGCGCCACCTGTGATATGAGTGGGAGATGCTTGCCCAGGAAAAAGAAAACCAATCCGTGGTGGAATTATACTTGTACCGAGGTATATACCTGAAGGAATATCGAGTTGATTATTTAATCCTTTTTCTAGCCAAGATTGGAGTATTTCTAGGCGATTTGTTAATTCTTGGGGATTAGATGCGACAATTGCGGCTCTTACTTGGCTATGATCTAATGTTTTGGCAAGTTGAGCAGCTAAGTCGGTGACTTCGGCGCGGGAAAGTCGGGGAGTTATGGTTAATAGATGTTGGATTTGTTGTTGTAAATTTTCTCTATCTGTAGCACCGAGTAGTATTATTTCTGCGTCTTGGGCTGATGATAATGTAGGGATTTTGGGTGTAACGTTTTTAGAGGGTATACCTTCTAATACAATATGGGTATTAATTCCGCCAAATCCCATGGCGCTAACACCTGCCCTGAGAGGGTAATTTTTAGTCCAAGTTTCGCTTTGTCTGAGTATTCGCAAAGCGGGATTTTCATTTGTTAATTCTGAATGGGGTTGGTGACAGCCTGTGGTTGGGGGCAATATTTGGTGATAAATTGCCATGGCTGCTTTGATTAATCCGGCAATTCCGGCGGCGGCTTTGGTATGTCCAATATTGGCTTTTATTGTGCCAATGGCGGGAAGGGTTGGCAACGGATGGGGCAACGGATGGGATAACGGATGTAACGGATGTAACGGATGGGGTTTTGGGTTTTTGCTGTTAGTTGATGTTTGTTTCTTTATTTCTTCGTTTTCCTCATTTCCTATTCCAGATTCCCCATTCCCCACTCC
>NZ_JAMZMM010000453.1 GCF_024178385.1 Limnofasciculus baicalensis BBK-W-15
GGAGTGGGGAATAGGGAGTGGGGAGTGGGGAATAGGGAAAGTTTGTTTTTGTTTGACTTCTCCCCCTTTTGAAAAAGAGGGATTCTAAAATTCATCCCATCCGTAAATCTAGTTACGTGTTTTTACGGTTGCACTATCGCAATTGGCGGTGTTACAATTAGTCGCATTTAACATACCTTGTCGTCAACTGGATTTCCTAGTCGGCTTTGGGGACAAAGGAGATCAGGGTGAGACTCTCATCAGAGGTATCAGGCAATGCGCACAAACGAATCGCAGCGAAAAAAAAATTCCTCTAAATCTTCATCAAGATTACCGCCAAAGAATTCTTCAGTCTCGTCGTCAGTACCTGTTAAGGATTCGACTCAAGCTTTTATTCCTCGCGACAATAGTTTAGTAGAGTCTACAGATTGGTCTATTCAAGCATCACCTGCGGTAAAATCTTCTGGGGAAGAGGAAAAACTCACACCATCAGCGCTGCCATCAAACTGGAATTTTAATCGGCTGATTGATAGTTTATTAGAAAATGGTGGCTCACCGCCATTAGCTTACCCGAATTCTCGGACATCTGCTCCAGAGATACAGACACAAACTCTGCCATCAGATGAGGTGGGATTAGTACAACCAGCAAAAGAATCGCCAGGTGAGATTGGGTGGAAGATAAATCAGCCTGGTTAGCAGCACGGGATCTACCAGCGAAGTATTTATCAGTTGAAAGCTATCGGGAAGTGAATGATGTAACAGCCCAGTTGGGTAAAAAATTTAGCTGGTGGGATATTGGCAACGATTGTATACTTAGTGAGCGAGCCACCGATATCATGAAAACAGCCCTAGAAGCAATCGCCCGCACATATAAAGAGATTAGAGGGCAAAACCTAACATTGCAAAAACTAGTCGATGCTATTGCCTCAACACTCAACACGAAACCAGAAGAATTTTGTAGCGATATAAAAGAAGTTTATATACAAACAGTATTAGTCATACTTGATACCGGATCTAATTTAGTGTCGAATCCATTGCTATTGAAAGCAGACGAGGAAATAGTTATATCACTATACAATACATTCGAGGAAATAGCCAATGTTTATCAAGAGCAATGGGGACGAAAACCCAGACTTAAAGAAGTGTTAACTATTCTTACTATGTCCTTAGAGTCTAGTTTAGGATATTCTGTATCGGATGCTGACGGCGAAACCTATATTGATGATATTGTGGTTGAATAACAGTCTAAGTTTAATGATTCAGAACCTTAATATTGTGATATAAACCCCAACCTAACTTATCACCAATCAACTAATAATCTACCCCACCAACAAAACAGAGGAAAGCACTACCATGAACCCAACAAACACCCCAAACTGGTATACCGCCAACTACATCTACCTAATGACAGAATTGGTAACGAGCTAAAACTAGACGTATATCAGATTAAATTATCCGCCGTATTGAGTAAATATATCGGGGAAAGCGAAAAAAATCTGCAACGAATATTTGAAGCCGCTGCTGGAGCCAACGTTATTTTACTTTTTGACGAAGCTGATGCCCTATTTGGCAAAAGGACAGAAGTGAAAGATAGCCACGATCGCTATGCTAACATGACAATTAGCCAACTTCTCCAGCAGATAGAGAAGTATAGGGGTTTAGCTATTTTAACCACTAATATGAAAGATGCTATCGATCGAGCATTCACCAGAAGGCTCCATTTTAACATCGAGTTTCCTTTCCCAGATAAAGAAGCCAGAATCAGAATATGGAAAAGTATGATCCCAGCGAAAGCTCCTACCCAAGATCTCAATTTTACCAGGCTAGGGCAACTCATTATCAGTGGTGGAAGTATCCGCAATATTGTTTTAAATGCCGCTTTTATGGCAGCGGATAATGGGGAACCAATTATGATGAAACATATCCTAGTTGCTACCAGAAGTGAATGTGTAAAACATGAGAAATTACTGACAGATATCGAGATTAGAGGTTGGGTATAAAGGTGAGAGGATCGTCTTAATAAGTTTATTTTTGCTTTCCCAAGGTTTGGTTAAAAGTACAGAATTGTATAGCAGTAATTTTAAGGTATGTGAGGTGCAGAGAAACCCGGTTTCTCTAAGAAACCGGGTTTCTGAGGTGTACTTCATAAACCTGCAATCTGCTGTTTAACTGCCTTGTGGATTCCTATAACCCCAGGTGAATCATTTTTTGAGATTCACACTCACATGTAATTCTTTCAACTGTTTCTCATCAACACGAGCTGGAGCGTCTGTTAACAAACAGCTTGCTTGCTGTGTTTTTGGAAATGGAATCACATCCCGAATCGATTCTTCTCCTGCTAATAACATCACTAATCTATCTAATCCGTAAGCAATTCCGCCATGAGGTGGTGCGCCATATTCAAAGGCTTCTAACAGAAAGCCAAACTTATTATGAGCTTCTTCTGGAGATAAACCAATGGCTTCAAATACTTGTTTTTGAACATCTGGCTGATAAATCCGGAGACTACCACCACCGACTTCATAACCATTATAAACTAGGTCATAAGCTTGCGCTCTGGCTGTTTTCAAATCGTTGATATCGTCAGGATGAGGGGCAGTAAATGGGTGGTGTAGGGCTTCCAACCGTTTTTCGTCAGAATTCCATTCAAACATGGGGAAATCTGTCACCCAGAGCAAGTTAATCTTATCTTTGTCAATCAGGTTTAACTCATTGGCAATGGCTTGACGCAATTTGTCTAAAGTTTTATTCACAATTTCAGTAGTATCGGCACAAAACAGCAGCAAATCACCTGCTTTGGCAGCAGTCATTTCTAATAGTTTCTGTTTCTGAGTCTCGCTGAGGTTATCTTTAATTGCGCCAATTGTATCAATTTCGCCATTATCTCGCACCCGGATATAAGCCAGCCCCTTTGCACCTGCTTCATTGGCGACTTTAAACAAATCTCCACCTGGCTTAATCCGGACATTGGAAATCGCGTCATTACCGCTAGGAATGGGTAATACTTTCACTTTACCCCCAGATGCGATCGCACTGGCAAATACTTTAAAACCGATGTCTTTGAGCAAATCAGAGACATCCACTAATTCCAATCCATAACGAGTATCGGGTTTATCGCTACCATACTTTGCCATTGCCTCAGAGTATGTCAATCGTGGGAAAGGATGGGGCAAATCGATTCCTTTAACTGTTTTGAAGATATAACAGACCAATGTCTCATTGAGTTTGATAATATCCTCTTGGGACATGAAACTCATTTCCATATCCAACTGAGTAAACTCTGGTTGTCTATCTGCCCTCAAATCTTCATCGCGGAAACACCGAGCAATCTGATAATATCGGTCAAGACCAGATACCATCAATAACTGTTTAAAAAGTTGAGGTGACTGAGGTAAAGCATACCATTCACCTGGATTAACGCGAGATGGCACTAAATAATCTCTTGCCCCTTCGGGGGTGGAGCGGGTTAAGATGGGGGTTTCCACTTCCACAAAACCTTCCTCATCTTCCAAGAAACGGCGCATCGCTTTCACCACTTGATGGCGCAATAATATATTTTGGCTCATGCGATCGCGCCGTAAGTCCAAATAGCGATACTTCAAGCGCAAATCTTCCCGCACTGATTCATTATCCCCTGTGGCAACCTGGAAAGGTAATTGCTTCCGCACGCTATTGAGGAGTTCGATTTTATCGGCGTAGACTTCAATCTCACCCGTTGGTAATTTGGGGTTGAGGGAGTCATCGGGGCGTGCCAATACTCTACCTGTAATGCTTACTACATATTCATTTCTTAGCTTTTCAGCATCTGCGTAGGAATCTGGGGTACGCTGAGGATCGCTGACAATTTGAATAATGCCACTGCGATCGCGCAAATCTAAAAATATCACGCCTCCATGATCGCGGCGACGGTCTACCCATCCACACAGGGTAACTGTTTTGCCAATTTGTTCTTTTTTTACTTCGCCGCAATAATTAGTTCGCATACTCGCTCTTGGGTAACTCTCGGCTTGAGGATAGGGAATCGGTAAAGATCAAGCCTGAAATCTATGATATAGCGGTTTTCAGTTGAATGAGGTACAAACTAATTAATTGCTTAATCGAATCGCAGCAGACGGGCTACACTCCCAAAACGAGTAAGCTGCTGTCCATTTAAACTGTATATTTTCAATTTAGGGAAAAAG
>NZ_JAMZMM010000067.1:0-15875 GCF_024178385.1 Limnofasciculus baicalensis BBK-W-15
CCCCACTCCCCACTCCCTACTCCCCACTCCCTACTCCCCAATTAATCAATGACCAAAGTCTCGCAACAGCCAAATTTTAGACTGCTACTAATTTGGGTCATTATGATCGCAGGTTGCTGTGGGCTATTGCTCAATTTATATCGGCTGCAAGTAGCAGAAGCACCGATGCTGAAAGAAAAGGCAAGTAAGCAGCAAATGGTTTACATGCGGCCTTTTGTACCCCGCCGTGCGATTATCGATCGTAACGACAATATTTTAGCAACGGATCGTAAAGTTTATACACTCTACGCCCACCCCAAATTATTCAAGATTTCCAAAGAGAAAGTAGCGGGATTGGTAGCACCAATTCTGAATAAATCCCCAACTAACTTGGAAAAACTATTTAATAAACAACGTAGCGGGATTCTCCTCAACTATACTTTAACGGAAGATTTAGCAGATAAAATTGCTAGACTGAGCCTTGATGGTTTAGAGCTAATTCAAAAATATTCTCGTCTTTATCCCCAACAAGATTTAGCTGCCGATATAGTAGGCTATGTGGATGTAGATCATCGAGGACAAGCGGGAATTGAATATTCTCAGCAGAATTTATTAGAAAGAGAAGTAAAAACACTCCGACTCAACCGCGCTGGCAATGGTACTTTAATGCCGGATCATATTCCCGAAGGTTTTCTCCACTTTGACGATTTACAGTTAAAACTAACTATTGATAGTCGCCTACAAAGGGCGGCGCGTGCTGCACTGAAGGAAAAAATTAAGGAGTTTAATGCGAAACGGGGCATTGTAATCGTTATGGATGCACTGGATGGCTCCTTGTTATCTCTAGTTTCAGAGCCAACCTATAACCCAAATCGCTATTCTGATTTTGATGTAAGTTTGTTTAAAAATTGGGGGCTGACAGATTTATATGAACCGGGTTCCACATTTAAACCTTTAAATGTTGCCATAGCTTTAGAAGCGGGTGCTATTGAACCAGATAGCCTATTCAACGATCCAGGTTCAGTTCAAATCGGGAAGTGGGTTATTTCTAATTTTGATAAAATGGGTCATGGTACAATTAGTGTAGCTAAAATTTTAGAGACTTCTAGTAATGTTGGCATGGTGCGGATTATCCAACGGATGAAGCCGGAGGTTTATTATAGTTGGTTGGAAAGAATGGGTTTGGGGCAAAAAGTGGGGACGGATTTGCCTTTTGAAGGCTCTGGACATATCAAGAATCAGCAAGAGTTTATCTCATCGCCAATAGAACCTGCAACTACATCTTTTGGCCAGGGTTTTTCTTTAACTCCCCTACAATTAGCTCAACTACATGCTTCTTTAGCCAATGGCGGCAAATTAGTAATGCCCCATGTTGTTCAAGGGCTATTTGATAGCAAGGGACAATTATACTGGCAACCGAGACTTACTACTCCACGTCCGATTTTTTCCCCCACAACAACCCAATCTGTATTGGAAATGATGGAAAATGTGGTGAAGAAGGGTACTGGGAAAAATGCTCAAATACCGGGGTATCGGATTGGTGGGAAAACGGGAACAGCTCAGAAAGCTAGTCCCAGAGGGGGATATTATAGTAATGCGAAAATTACTAGTTTTGTGGGGATTTTGAGTATAGATTCTCCCCGCTATGTGGTATTAGCTGTAGTTGATGAACCCAAGGGGGAGGCATTTGGTTCAACAGTGGCAGCACCAATTGTTAAATCGGTAATGGAGGCACTGATTGCGATGGAGAGAATTCCTCCTAGTGAGGCAGTGGGGAATGGGGAAGAGGGAGGAGAGTTTTGAGGAATGAGGAATGAGTTTTTAATTCAAAACTTAGAACTCATAACTTATAATTTATCTAAGGGATATCTCATTTTTTTTATAACTGATAACTTGCACTCCTTGTAAATCTTTCCCGCACAACATCCTGATAAAACGCTTCCAAACCAGCCACACAAGCCTTATCCTCATATAAAGAGTCATGACGCTCTTTCATCCGTGCTGAAATTTCCTGTCGCCAAGGTGAATCCAAACCTAACTTAACAGCAATCTCAACATATTCAACTTCACTTTGGGCAATTGTATCTGTCACTCCTAGCATTTTCAGGAAGCTATCGGTGTGACGGCCTCGCATAAATTCACCGGGACAAGTTACAATGGGTAGATTACAGGCAATTGCTTCTAAACTCGTATTTCCTCCAGACCAAGTAATTGTATCTAAATACACATCTGAAAGTTGATTAATTGCCAGATAATTCTCTCTACCAAGAATAGTGCGGAAAACACAGTAATCCTCACTATTCAACCCGGCTTTAGCAAAGGCACGTTTTAGACGAGGTTTCAGTAATTCTCCCCGTAAAAATAGGAATTGTGCTTGAGGAACCTGACAAGCAATTTCTGGTAAAATAAAATCATATTGTGGTAAATATTTAAACGGTGCTTGGCAACATAAATAAATAACCGCATCTTCCCTTAAATCAAAATATGCTCTCGTTTTGCTTAGGGGAGGAATATAAGGTTTGGGGTAAGCTACACCAATATTGGGTAAGCGAATTAAGGTTTCTGTATAATGTTCTACAGCATTTTCTGGTTCCATTAATTCGCTAGATAAAAAGTAATCTATCGTTGGTAATCCCGTGGTAACCGGATGTCCCCAAGCTACACATTGTATGGGAGCAAGCCTTAACCCCGCCATTGCCATAGTAGGAGCATCCATGCCAATTTCTGGAAATATAAGGATATGGAGTTCATCGGTAATGATTTGTTGGCTAATCGCTTCTAAACTCAACGGAATGTGATGAAAGACATCACTATATTCTCTGAATTTTTCGGTAACTAAATCTGGACTATTTCCCGTATAATAGCAGTATATTTCAAAACGATCGCGATCGCAGTAACCCAGCCATCCCTTTAGCCACCATGTTCCGCTATAGGAGTGGAGGTAAGCCGAAACATAGCCAATCCGAATTTTTTGATTATCCTTCAGAGGTGGCAGAGGTTTTGACTCAATCCACTGAGGATAATTCGCTGCCATAATCCGATGGACTAAGTTTCCATACTGACGCTGTAACTCGATATCATTTTGTGCTTGATAGCCAAGGGAAAAGTTTGTCAAGCGACTAATCCCAGCTAAAGCTTCTTGTTTTTCTGCTGAGGTTTCCTGAATCAGAGTTTGCAATCCATCTATAAATCGTTGACGATAGAAGCCAATCTCATTTTCCTCATTATAAATACTGGGAATGAGTAAATATTTTAGTAGAGTAAAAGTATAGTTATCAGGCAGGAAGTCTGAAGCACGATTCGCACATTTAATCGCTTCCTCAATACGTCGATTTACCTGGAGATCTATAATTAGATGAAAATGCAGCCTACCATCTTGGGGATAAATTTGAATTCCCGCCTCTAATGTACTGAAATATTCCTCTAGCAAGTTATTCTGTCTGAAGCACTGACTCAATCGCCAGTAAACTTCAGCATCTCCTGCTTGTAAGTCGATGACTTGCTGATATGGCTGAATTGCCGCTTGCCATTTTCCCTCCTGAAAGAGTTGATTAGCTAAATTTATAAGCAACTTTTCTTTGCCTATTTCTGGCAATTCATCCAGTCTATAAGCTGGAATAGATTCTTGTATCTCCTGACTTTCTTTATCTAAAATAATCCGACAATGTATAGAAGGTAATAATACCTGCCATCCCTCCATTGTTAAAGGAGGAAGTAATATAATTTCTGGTGCTTCAGCTACATCCCAATCCTCTGTCATCAGCAAATTCATTGTGACACTAGATAACATTAGATTTGCTTCGTTTTCCGAAGTATTGCTGATATCGATGAAGAGACTAATCTGACTGGATTCGGGGTGAGTAATTATAGTTGTAATAACTTGTGCTAACTCTTGATAGATAGACTCTTCCTCTTGTTGCCAATCAGGGAAGATAACAAAATTAATAGCGCCTAACTTAATTAATGTCCAGTTTCCCGTTACTAATTGTACTCCTCTCATCTGAGGTATTGTATCAATCGTTAAAATCGGTAAATTGTCCTCTGTTAGCTGTTCAATTGCAGTTGCATCTTCCACCTCCAAGCTAATCCTTCCTTGCAAGCGAGGTAAAAGTGTCTCCCACTGAATTTTATTTAAACTTCCCACTGACGATATTGCGATTTCTTCAGTAATATCTAAATCATTTTCCATTAGGAGATTCATCGCTACTCCAGATAGGAATAGATTCGCATCTTCTTCAGCAATATCTCCCCTATATACTAGTATAGCGATCCGACTCCGATCGGGATGATTTGCTATTACACTGAATATTTGTCCTAATTCTACCCCTAAATCTTCTTCCGAGCTACACCAATCAGGGAAAATAATAAGATTAATATCATTAAGGTTGACAGGTAAAATAGCAGCATCAATTAAAGCCGCACTTACCTTATCAGCCATCCCCAACCAAGAAAACTTTTTCGCCTGAGTCAAACCTGCTGCAATTAAAGTGTTCCTTACTGTCGGCTTTTGCACTTCACCAAGAGCATTAGCCATACCTTCCACATCATTATCTTTAACATAAATAGCGGCTTCTCCAGCTACTTCCGGAATGGAAGCATTAGGGCAAGTAATAATTGGACATCCGCAAGCCATTGCTTCTAATACAGGTAATCCAAATCCTTCATATAGAGATGGATAGACTAAAGCCACAGCACCAGAATAAGCTACCCGCAACTCTTCATCACTGAGGTGTAGCATATAAATACTTGTCCCCACCGTATAGTTTCTTAATTCTTCCGGTAAAAAACCGCCACTTCCCGTACAAACAATGGCAAAACCTTCTTTGCTATAGAGGGAAGCAAAGGCTTGAAAAAATAACTCTGAATTCTTATAATTACTCCCGATCCCGACGGCTATAAAATAAGGCTTGACAATACCATATTTGGTTTTAAATTGATTGATTTCTACCTCAGTTGCTGGTGAGAAGCTTTTGTCAACACCACATTGAGCAACTGTGATAGATTCTAAAGGAATATGGGGAAAAAACTTCGCCAAATCCCTAGCTGTATTATGGGAAATCGCAATATAAGCAGAAGCGTGTTCAATTCCATAGTGCTTCTCTCGCCACATGGGTTCCTCAAAATCCGCACCCAATACTTCTGGAATCATGTCATAAGCCATGAATACAGAAGGAGTGGAGATAGGAGTGGTGTAATAAGTGGAAATGAATAAATCTGCACCCTCTTCATCACAGATTTGCTGTAACATTTCTCGATCCGCATCAGTTGCGCTATAGTCGTGAGGTGGGATGAGACGATAGCGGATACCGGGAATTTTGGGTGCAGTTTCGGCGCGATCCAGAACTATGATATGTTGGGCAAAACCGTTGGCTGCCCATTCTTTTAGTATGGAACGCCATAGGCGGGCAATTCCGGTTTGATAGCGTTGGAAGAATATGCCGTCAAGTAGAATTGTTTGGTCGTTTTGCCAGTAAGAATTATCCTTTATTTGACTAGACTCTATCTTTACTGACTCTTGCTTATTACTAATTTGCTCAACAGCTTTTAAGAAGTCATGCTGTAAAAGCGACACCTTATTAATCGCTGGTAATTGTCCTTTTGCCAATTGTTCAAATAAATCGTCCGGCAATTCTTTTTCTGTTAGTAAATGTAGAGACGAACCATTCGAGTATAAATTGAGATTAAACTTATCAGCAATTATAGACAGAGCTTTAGCTGTGTAGAGTGAAACATGTTGACCTTCGTGAAGCACGTAGTACCACCACTCATCAGGTTTAGGATTGCTTTCTGGTAGCAATTCTGTACTCAATAAAATATTTCTGGAAATTTTTAACAATTCTTTCAGCTCATCTATGGGGTTAACCAGATGTTCAAATACTTCAAATGCCGTCACTAATTCAAAATGGTTATTTCCGGCTGCATCAATCTCAAATCCTTGAGCAAATATATTTTGACAAAACTTGTCGAGCCAGTAAAAGTCAAATCCTGCATCTCTCATCAGCCTGACAAATAAACCGTAGCCACCGCCGTAGTCAAGAAATTTTGCTTGATGATTAAAGAAGTTAAATAATAAATTTTGGGTAACTTGTGAAAATGACAAATTTCTATACGCTAAACCGACATCACTGCTCGCTATCGGCTGAGAATAAGCCTCGCCTAGCCAGTATGGTTCCTCCGTTTGAACAAATCCGCACTTTGAACATTGAAAATAATCTACATCATATTTACTCAGAACTTGCCCCTTGGCAAAATGAGCTGAATCTGATTCGCAAACTTTGCATTTCATAGGAATAGCGTTGAGCAACTTCCGAACTTCAGGAAGTAAATCTTGATGATTCCATTCTTGTAAACTTAGCTGGGTGATGTTGGGTATATAGTAATGAGGCAGCCCATCTCTGGGATTATCCTTCATATATATTTGAACTTTTTCTTGTCTTTGAGATTCACTCTTGACTAACAAATCTAAATGATATACGCACAAGTCTAACAATGCTTTGCCTGGTTGCGTCAGTCCATGAATGTTCTCGTGGATTTGACCCCTGTAAGTTATAGACTGATTATATCTAAATATCCGACGCTGCCAGTCAGGACAATGAGGACTACTTGATACATAATAATTCTTGCTGAAAGGACTAATCCATTTCCGAGTAATCAAAAAATTATCTGTTTCTGCGGTACTGCCATTTAATTTTAGCTGCCGGAGGAAGTCTAAAGTTTTTTGATCTATAAATTCATCTGAATCAATTACAAATACCCAGTCCGTTTGAATTTCTTGTAGGTAAACATTTCGCTGTTGAGAGTGATTCTCTTTCCAGGGTGAGTGGATAATTTTAGCTCCATAAGAGGCAGCTATTTGACAAGTAGAGTCTGTGCTGCCGCCATCAACTATTATTAGTTCCTCATAAACTTTTCCCAGAGATTCCAAAGCTATAGCTAAAGTTTTTTCTGAATTTTGTACCATCATGCAAACCGATAGAGTCTGCATTGGTGATGAAGGCAATGCCCTGCTAAACCTAACCCCATGTTGGGTAGAACTTGAATTTGGGTTTTTAACGGCAGCCTTCTGCTCACCTAATTGCTGTTTTCGAGACTTGCTGGTTGTCTCAATTTCTTTGTTTTCATTAGCAACACGATTTATTGGTGCTTGGCTTTCTTTTTGCGGTTTTTCCAAGATAGTAAGAATACCGTTGTTAGCAAATTGTGTTCTACCTGGATAAAGCTGTTCTAAATTTTCTTGAATGATCTTTTCAATATTTATTATCCCTATGGATTCTAATCGCTTTACTGCAAATGAACTTTGATCAATAAATTTAACATAGTCTTCAGTAAAAAAACGATTAATATGCGGAGAGTTATAGACATAATAGACAATAGAGTCTGCTGTTTCCTTGTCAGTATACTGATACAAGTAACGGCATAGTTCTGGAGGTCTCATCAGTAAATGTCCCCACGGCGGAATTGGAGAATTCTGAAAGTTGAAAGTTTTTCCCTGGTTAGGTTCAGTTATGGGGGGTAAGTGATGTTCGTCATGAGCTGACCAAATTGGTGTAAATACAGAAAATAGCTGACCTCCCGGTTTCAGAGCCAAAAACATTTTTTCTAAAGCTAAAGAAAATTTATGGATGTGTTCAAAAGCAGCGATTGAGAAAATTAAATCGTATTTTTGGTAGTACGCGGGCGGTAATTCTTCGATATAGCCAGCAAAAAAGTTATAATTACTCAACTCTCTATCGGTAAAACTAAAAGCAGAATAGTCTACTTTGCCAAGCTTAGATCCTTCAGCAGCACTGGCAACCCTATCTAGATAAACTTCAAAATCAGGAGCTTCTAGGGCAGACCAAGACTTAACATTTAGATGATCTAGTACAAATTCTTTAGGTAAACTTCCTCCTACTTCGAGAACATCTTTACCTTCAAATCCAACCAGTTGTTGACACCAGTAAGCAAAAGGAACATGGTAGCTGAGGTTGAACTGAGCTTGACACTCTGAAATATTGGATTCAGTTAATTTTTTCGTCATTGATTTGACCTCGGCTATAGCTATATTGTTGAGGTATTAGCGATCGCTCCCTACACCCACTTCCTGTTTCAACTTCTCCAACAACACTTTATACTCTTTATCCTCCGGATTCAACTTCACCAACTTCTCCAAAGGCTCAATCGCACTTTTCACCTCCTTCATCTCCAACCGCGTATCCACCAACCCTTTCAGCGCTACCTGATTTTCTGGTTCCCGCTGCAAAACCAACTCATAACCCTTTGCTTTCTCTTCTAGCTGTTTATTTACCAAAGCTGCCTCATTTTTACCGCTTTCCTGTGGTTTCTGTAAAGCACTGCTAAACAAACCAAATAACCCATACCCAGTAGAGGCTACGAAAGCCACCATTGAAAATAAGAGGAAAATTCGCTGGAGTGGTTTTGTTTCGGACATACTGTAAAGAAGTGTGAAGGCTAGCTTGCTACTGCACTATTTCTGGCGAAGAGCCAAGCGCTACCCTTAATTTACCCACTTTTCTGTAAATAGCGATCAGCTCACTTCTGATCTTGCGATCAAAAATATCATATCACTAAATAGTTAACCTTCCTTCAAAGCCTGAATAAACTCCGTAACAGCATCGTATTGGTCGAAGTAAGTCACGTACTTGACTAACAAAGCAACGTCTAACTCCGGCAACAATTCACTGCGCTCGACTTTTTCGTACTCCTCCCTTAAATAATAAATGCTCAATACTCCATCCTCCCAAAACCAAACTTCAGGTATCCCCAATCGTTTGTACAGTTGCAGTTTATCAATCCCGCCACTAGTGAATATAACTTCGAGCGCCAAATCGGGAATTGCCTTTTTAGTCTGCAAATTATACGACTCATCAGGCTCTTTTCTTGCCCCTAGTTCTTCACTTCCCAAAGTCGGCCCACCCTTGACATAAAACCGGATGCCCTTTTCTCTCATGTATGCTTCTACCAAAAGACCAATGGTACTCTTCGATTCTTCATGTTCGGGGCTAACTGTCATAATTTCTAAAATCCCATCTAAGTAAGCAAATTTGATACCATCGAAAGAGTTAAAAGCGGCCTCTAACGATTCAAATTGCGACCAACTCACTCCTTTCAGAGTCAGGCAGCTATCGGTAATTGAGTTTTTGACTGCTGTTTGTATCATAATTTTATCCCGATCAATTTTTTAGTTTAATCTTTTGACAGCCCAACTGCTTTCTCAATTTTACTAATTTTCATTTCCGATCGCACCATATCCAACTCTACCAGATGCGATCTGCTTGCGACCGTGCTTTGCAGAGCAGCCAATAGTATATCTGAGTCCGATACCTTCTTCAACTACCCAACCAATCCTTTGCCAAAAGATAGTTGTGATAACTTCAAGAAATCGGCGAGCTAGTAGTCAAAGTCATTTATCCCGATCAAAGCTATCTTTATTTTTCCTGTATAGCATTACGAAACTCAACAATAGCATCATATTGATCGGGCATTTTAATATAAGTTGCTAATAAATCTAAATCTAAATCCGGTAAAAACTGACTCCGTGTAACTTCCTCATACTTACCATCTTGTAAAGAGTACAAACGAAACTGCTCGTTCTGCCAAAACCAGACTTCAGGAACCCCTAAGCCGGAATAAACTTCTAATTTATCAATTGTGCCACTAGTAATAATAACTTCTATGGCGAAATCGGGAAACTCTTTTACCCTGCCAAAACAATAACTTTCATCGGGTTCCAATCCTCGCTCTTTTGCCTTTTTGCGATAAGTTGTTGAACCACATCCATAAAGTCTGATGTTTTTTTCTAGAGAGGAAAGTTCAATCAGACGGGCAATTGTTGTTTTGCTAGTTTCCTGTTCAGGTGATGGCATAAAAAGTTCCAGAGTTCCTTTCAAGTAAGTCATGCGCAATCCAGGATAATTATCCATAGTTGCCCTGAGAATCTCGTATTCCTGCCAAGTTACTCCAGACAAGGTAAATCTCTGTTATTCAATAACTTTTCTAGTTTGTTTTTCTAAAAGATCTGAATTCATGGGTCATTATCCTTGCGATACTTTAACTATAAACTCGATGGTATTATTTTATAATCTGGCACTAGGATTATATTCCATTTTTTTTCTATGACAATTCTCCAAACTCCTCTCGATAACGCGCTAGCAAAGATTCTAGTTCGTCCGCCCGTTGCTTTTCCGCTGTTAAAGCTGAAGCCAATTCATCGGGAATTAATAATTTCTCTCCATTATCTTCCCGGTAAAACCCAATCAATTCACCCTCTATTTCTAACCGCAGTTGCAATACTTCGCTGCGATTATCTCTAATTAATTGATACCCTTCTTCTCCCAGTCTATACCCCCGTAATTTCTCAGTAATCCATTCACCTTTCGGATCGAATAACCAATATTCCTGAACTTCTAAACTTTCGTACAAGTCTTTTTTGTGATTTTGATCTTCCGACTTAGTGCCTGGTGATGTCATTTCAAAAATCGCTTTCGGCACCTGCCCCTCTTCCCAGATTTTATAATTATCTCTGCCACCAGATTCCACGTCAAAAATTACCATCACATCAGGTGCGACACGGACTTTTGGGAAACCTTGAGCGTAGTATAAAAATTGGTTGCCTAACACAGTAGCTCTACGGCCTGCGAGGTGTTGTTTTAAGACCTCTAATGTAGTTAATATTGCGTAAACATGGTCGTAAGTTTCTGCCACTGGTTCTCCATCAGCGCTGGGGTATACTATATCAGTTTTGGGGGTGGTAACGACTACTGTCACGAGCGTGGTTCCTGCGAGCTGTGGCTCTATTATAAACCTTTACGTTTGAGCCACCCTGCTCTACCTGTCGCAATAAGGATCAGTTTGCTGACTCACTTTGCGATCGCGTTTGGCTCAGAAACCCTCCTTACATCCGCTGGTGAAGTCGGGTTTCTGAATATCCTAGTTTATCGGGTGCGATCGCTACAGCAGTTTTGCGATCGCTATTCTTTCAGTCCCCGTTGTCTAATAACTACTAAGGCAAAGAATACACTGAAGTTTAAATTTGGTTAGTATTAAGAAACCCTCCTTACATCCGCTGGTGAAGTCGGGTTTCTGGATAGACTTATTCAAGAAGTCTGGTATTATGACAATTCTCCAAACTCCTCTCGATAACGCGCTAGCAAAGCTTCGAGTTCATTAGCCCGTTGACTTTCAGCTTCAGCTCGTTGACTTTCAGCTTCAGCCCGTTGACTTTCCGCTTCTGCTCGTTGCTTTTCGGCTTCTGCACGTTGCTTTTCCACTTCAGCACGTTGACTTTCGGCTTCTGCACGTTGCTTTTCCGCTGTTAAAGCTGAAGCCAATTCATCGGGAATCAATAATTTCTCTCCATTATCTTCCCGATAAAATCCAATCAGTTTCCCCTCTATTTCTAGCCGCAGTTGTAAGACTTCACTGCGATTATCTCTAATTAATTGATACCCTTCTTCTCCCAGTCTATACCCCCGTAATTTCTCAGTAATCCATTCACCTTTCGGATCGAATAACCAATATTCCTGAACTTCTAAACTTTCGTACAAGTCTTTTTTGTGATTTTGATCTTCCGACTTAGTGCCTGGTGATGTCATTTCAAAAATCGCTTTCGGCACCTGCCCCTCTTCCCAAATTTTATAATTATCTCTCCCACCAGGTTCCACGTCAAAAATTACCATTACATCCGGTGCGACGCGGAGTTTTGGGAAACCTTGAGCATAGTATAAAAATTGGTTGCCTAACACAGTAGCTTTACGGTGTGCCAGGTATTGTTTTAAAACCTCTAAAGTGGTTAATATTGCGTAAACATGGTCGTAAGTTTCTGCCAATGGTTCTCCATCACCGCTGGGGTATATGATATCAGTTTTGAAGGTGGTAACGACTGCTGTCATGGTCGTGCTTCCTGTGAGTTATAGAGCTATTATAAACCTTTTGTCTGTGGTACTTCTTGGATTAGATACCCGACTTCTTCAAGAAGTCGGGTATCTGGAAGTTCTGTTTTTACCTTAGTCCACTTAATACCTTTTATCCTCCGGCAATTCTCCAAACTCCTCTCGATAACGCGCTAGCAAAGATTCGAGTTCAGCCGCACGTTGACTTTCGGCTTCTGCACGTTGCTTTTCGGCTTCTGCACGTTGACTTTCGGCTTCTGCACGTTGCCTTTCCGCTTGAAAAGCTGGTGCCCATTCATCGGGAATCAATAATTTCTCTCCGTTATCTTCCCGATAAAACCCAATCACTTTTCCTTCTATTTCTAACCGCAGTTGCAATACTTCGCTGCGATTATCTCTAATTAATTGATACCCTTCTTCTCCCAGTCTATACCCCCGTAATTTCTCAGTAATCCATTCACCTTTCGGATCAAATAACCAATATTCCTGAACTTCTATCCCCTCATACAAGTCTTTTTTATTATTTTGATCTTCCGACTTAGTACCTGGTGATGTGATTTCAAAAATCACTTTCGGCACTTCACCTTCTGACCAGATTTTATAATTATCTCTCCCACCAGGTTCCACATCAAAAATCACCATCACATCGGGTGCTACGCGCAATTTTGGGAAACCTTGGGCGTAGTATAAAAATTGGTTTGCTAAAACAGTAGCTTGACGGTGTGCGAGGTATTGTTTTAAGACTGCTAAAGTAGTGAAGATTGCATAAACATGGTCGTAAGTTTCTGCCACTGGTTCTCCATCAGCGCTAGGGTATATGATTTCAAAAGTTTTGAGGGTGGGAACGACTGCTGTCATGGTCGTGCTTCCTGTGAGTTATAGAGCTATTATAAACTTTTTTGCTTATAAGAATAAAACCCCGCTCCAGGTTACCTGGGGCGGGGTTTTATATCTATTTAAGGCAAACAATGTTCCTGCCTAATTGAGTAAATCGTCCTATCGGATTTAGGGATTAACCACCATAGAAAACACCATCTGCAAGGCCGCGTCCGTTGTTGTAATCATCCAGTTTATCGTGGATGACACTACCTGCATCAACACCATAAGTAACAGAGTTATTCAAGTTATAGGGACTAGGCAAGCCCGATGCACTTGAAATACCTGTGTTCCAGTAAGAAGAACTAGACGTAATCCGAGGAGTCTGTGAATTCGGTGTCTCGTTACCCGTCAACCCTTGCAGGTAGCCATCGCCTTTGCCATTGCCATTTTGATCTGGCGTTAAGGCTTGCAGCCAGTTAATTCCTTCTTTAAGGTAATAGCGAGCATCCTGATCCGTTGGATTAGCGGTATCAATCGGGTTGGCAGCGAGATAATTCAGCCAGCTAGCCACTAAATCGCGTCCGAGGGTGTACCGAACATCTTGACCATTGGGGTGCATCGAGGAATCAACAATCTGGAGTGCCTGGGCACGGGTGTAGAAGAGGGTATCTTCCCCTGTATCGGTCATACCATTCCGGTTGAAATCACCGATGAGGAGTCCCACACCATACTGTCCGGTAACTGGGTCGAGGACTTTTCCAGGTTGTGCAGAGTTGGTATAGGGTGCGAATAGGAGATCGCTATCAGGGAAATTCGGCTCTGTTTTTTGTGACGGTTCGTTGCCTTGGATACCATCCCAGAATTTCTGCCATTTGCTGTTTTGCCAGAAACCAGGAGTGCGGACACCGGGAGCGGCAAGCACTGTGTCAGTGTCGGTGGCACTGTTGTTATTAGGATTGGTGTCGGTGAAACCAGTCGGAGCAGTTACCGTAGCCGTGTTGACCACAGAAGTGCTACCCCCTGAGACAGATTGGAAAATATCCAAAGACTTAATCTTGAAGTTATCGTTGTTCGACGAGTCGTCCGTCCGAGCGGCGATAACTAGAGTGTTGCCAGCGATTTTAGTAGCATTGAGATTGGCCGAGCGATCGCTGCTGCTGCTGGTAGTATTGATTTCACTAAACCCAAAGCTATTCAGAACTGAGTCACTTAAGGTTAAGTGATTATTGAAAGGATCGCTAAAGTTACCAATCCACACAGTCGCATCACTATCACCCACAACTGAATCCAAGAAAGCTTTATCGACAATCACCGATTCGGAGAATTCAAACAGGACGTAGTTATCACGACCGTTATTATCCACGCGATGGGTGCCGTTATCACCATTTCCTTCGCTGCTGTCGGTAACGCCTAATCCACTGCTGAAGCTGCCAAGGAAAGCACTACTCCAAGTGCCAGAAGTAGAGCGACTAAAAGCACTCGCCTTGACTGAAACACCACTGGCTGAGAAGGTTCGGATATTGCCATCTGGACCATCAAGGGCACTATCGCCCTGGAGGTTAATCTTGGTGGGTGTATAAGCGAGAGGATTGGCTGCTATCGTACCCATCACCGTGTAGGTAATGCTGCTCCCCGATGTTAGAGTCACTAGATCGTTGATATTGCCTGTTCCACTGGCTTCATTCCCCGTGGCTCCCCCATTTGCCACACTAGTCCAAGTGACACCTGTGAGATTATTGGGGATGGTATCGCTCACTAGCGCGTCAGTGGCAGTACCAGAACCGTTGTTGCTGACAACAATGGTGTAGGTCAATTTCTGTCCCGGCGTTACTGTAGTTACACCATCAGTCTTGGTAATCGACAGGTCACCAGTTGGGGCGACAATTGTGTCAGTGTCAGTGGCACTGTTGTTATTAGGATTGGTGTCGATAAAACCATTCGGGGCAGTCACTGTAGCAGTGTTAGTCAGAGTAGTACCAGAAGCAGTCGTTGCCTTCCAGACCAAGTAATCGTTATTGGTTCCGGCTGTGTTTGGCCCAGCAACAAAGAACAGGTACTGCGCATTCTTATCAAAACTGGCTGACTGAGTTAAACCTAAAATATTGCCTTCAACGCTGCTGCCGAAATCGCCATACTGGAACGTAAATTTCGTAGTCAGCGTGTTCAGGGTAGGAGTAGCCGAGTTAGACCAATAGAGAGTACCCTTTTCCGCTCCCCCGGAACCACCGCCATCAAGGGACGATACCCAAAGCGATGTCCATTGCTCCCCGGCAGTTTTGGTCAGCCGGATTACTTCTTGGTTTAGCTGATTGCTTAACTCGTTTACATCACCACCACTCGTGATGGGATTGGGTTCGCCATTAGACCACACCCCAAGTCCATGATCGTTGGTTTCATTCCGTTGCCAAAGGACAGTGTTGGTCGTTTGATAGCCGCTGTTTATGTAGAATGCGTCTGCTTTCACACCATTAACAGTAACTGTCTGACCTAGATTAGTATCGTCAGTACCCAGACCAAAGTCAGAGAGCTTGTTGGTGATAGCGTTAGCAGCTACAGTACCCATCACCGTGTAGGTAATGCTGCTCCCCGATGTCAGAGTCACTAGATCGTTGATATTTCCCGTTCCACTGGCTTGATTGTCTGTGGCTCCCCCTGCTGCTACGCTGGTCCACATCACGTTGGTGAGAGTGGTTGGGATGGTATCGCTCACCAGTGCGTTGGTGGCGGTATTCGGACCATTGTTGCTGACTACGATGGTGTAGGTCACCTTCTGTCCCGGCGATACAGTGGTCAAACCGTCAGTCTTGGTAATCGACAAGTCACCATTTAGGCGCTCATCAACGAAGTTATTACCTGTGGAATTACCACCTGCTGGGAGGGTAACATCAATCAAATTATCGTTAGGTGCATCCGTATCGGAGACATCACTATAACCTCCGAGGTTAGTTTGCTTGACGATATATGTCCCTGCGGGTTGGTTGGTAAAGCTGTAATTACCGGAAGCATCGGTGGTGGTGCTGGCAATTACGGTTGTGCCAGATAGTAATTCGATGGTGACACCTGAGAGATTTACATCTCCACTATCGTTATTGTCGATATCTTCTTTGACGTTGCCACTGATTGTACCGAGACGCTCATCAACGAAGTTATTACCTGTGGAATTACCACCTGCTGGGAGGGTAACAT
>NZ_JAMZMM010000067.1:15975-20855 GCF_024178385.1 Limnofasciculus baicalensis BBK-W-15
ATCTCCACTATCGTTATTGTCGATATCTTCTTTGACGTTGCCACTGATTGTACCGGGTAATTCCTCCACAAAGTCGTTACCTGTATCAGTTTCACCTGCGGTTACGGCTACGGGAATGGCATTGTCGGTGATGCTGCTATTCGCTGCATCGTCTCCTGATGTGGTGCTGTCCCCATCGCTGACTGTGAGGTAACCAGATGGTTGGGTTTCGACGACGACATAGCTACCGGGAGAGACGTTGTTAAAGGTATAGTTGCCGGAAGCATCGGTGGTGGTACTGGTAATGGCGACTCCATCGCTGGCATTCCCGTCTCCATTGGGATCTGTGTAGAGGGTGAGGGTGACACCGCTAATTCCGGTATCTCCAATGTCGTCGTTGTTGTTGTCGGCTTTGACATTTCCTGTGATGTTACCCAGTGGCTGATAACCGAAGTCCGCAGTGAGGAAGGATTGTCCAGCCGCCAGAGTCAAAGGTTTGGGGTCATTCGCGGTAGTAAGCACAGAGTCAGCAGGTACAGTGGCATTAACTACATCGACAATGTAATTACCACCCAACAATCCTGTGAAGAGATATCCACCGCTGGCGTTAGTCGTCTGAGTGGCAACGATTGTGTCGCCTCCATCAATGATGCTGTTACCATTGGCATCTTTGTAGAGGTTTAAGGTGACACCACTGATGCCTGTTTCCGCACCGCCATCTTGCACTCCATCGCCATCAAGATCTTTCCAGACGAAATCGCCAATCTTGCCGTAAAGCGGAGTTATATCCTGAATCGGCTTTTTCTCACCCAGGGCGCTTACCTCGCCAGTGTTGAGGATAGTCGTTGTTCCTGGTACTAAATCGTTGAAGGCATCGATTTTTGCCTCAAACGTGACTGTGAAGGTTTTCTTAACCGGGATTGTGCCAAGGATAGCGCCGCCTTCATCAAGGGGAAACGCTGTTGTCCCTGCATCGGCAAAGGAGACGAACCCTAAGCCATCGCCTCGGTCAATCTTGGTGCTGTTGGCGACATAAGTTGTATCGACTGGCAGATTATCCAGTAGCTTAATATTCGGTACTGGCGCACGGCTGATGTTGGGGATTGAGATCGTGTAGATTAGTGTATCCCCAGGGCTGACGAAGCCGTCACCATCAGCATCAACCAGCAATGTACCATTCTTACCTGCGTCAAATTCTGGCAGAGGCGGTATTCCAGCACCCACATCTAATCCAGGTGCGCCAGCACTGGCAGCGCTGGGATCTTGTCCCCAGGCTGCTGCTAGCTTGACACCGGGGTCCAGGGTATACAGGAGCATTCCCGTTTGGTTGCCGTCGGGATCGTAAACTTTGGCTCGTTCGAGTTCCTTGAGGCTGAGGGTAGTGTCATATTTGTTGCCATTCGGATCGGTGAAAGCACCTAAGTTATCGCCGTTGTAGTCAACATAGATAGTTGCTAGAGTCTCACCATTGCCAATTGGTGTCACCCAGACTGGATTACCGTTTTGGGTGGGACTGGTGGCGGATGTGGGGTCCCGACCAATGCCCAAGCCAATCAGGACTTGGGTAGTCAAGGAGTCTTCTGGGACGAGGGTATATCCCCAATCCCAGTTTTGGTTGCCAGTACCATTAGTATTTCCACTGTTGGAGTCAGTGGTCGAAAAGGCGTAGAATTTCTCATTACCTTGAGTAAAGAAATGTGCGCCTGAACCGTCAGGGATAAGTTGCTTGGCATAGCCGCCCGATGTCCCGCCAGGAACAGAAATTGTGGAGGTGTTTACAACCCCAGCAATCCGTCGTGCAAATGTGACATTAATCGCAGTAGTGCCGGGATTATACAGCCAAACTGTTGTATCCGTCCCGTTGAAAGTTCCTTGTCCACCTACGTCAGTGACTGAGGAGGCTGTGGAAACAGGCGTATAGTAGCTGTCAGACCAGATGTTCGTTGGTAACAGCGCCGAATCCCGGCTTTCATAGTTAGATCCAATATCGCCTGTAATCAGGTCTACCTGAACAGCTTTGTCGGATACAACTCTTGCACCAACATTAACCCCACCATTAACTAGATAACTTTGTCCCTGAGTTAGACTCAGATTATTCACATCTCCAGCATCGATGAAATCGCCGTCGGCATTGGCATCAACGCTAATGACAGCACCCAATTCACCAGCCATGATTGCCAAGCCAGTGTACTCGAACATTTGGAAATCAGTGGTGTCAGGTATGTTTACCCCAACTGGTACGCGATAGTCTGTTCCCCAATTGTCTGTATCAAATACTTCTAATCCGCCAGCTAACAGACTATTGGGACCAGCCGCCCAGCCGCTGCGGGTGATCGCTACTGTTTTAGTTGCGGCAATCTTGTCACCCCCTGAGTAGGGGTAGGGGGTTGTGGGTGGTAGGGAAGTATCGATGGCATTGTTTAAAACAATGACTGTGCCCGCATTAATCAAATCTGTGCCGCCAGTCCCGGGAGCAACACCATTTAGCAGATTACCATCCCCCCAAATTTGCGTGGTGGATTGAGTCGGATTGGCAATGTCTGCCTCGTAACCATCTTCGGCTTGGTCGTAGTAAATTATGGTGCCGTTGGCGACTGCCGCGATAGATATATAAGTTTGGACTGGGTTGGTGGGGGTAATACCAGGACCGCCCGCCTCAATTGTCTGAAGCGCCAGCAATAGTTGGTTTTCTGGCTGTGGTACATAGAATAATTGCACCGGAGGCGGATTGGGACCATCCGTAAATGTTGTCGTGGCTACTCGGTCATCAGCAGTACCAAACGCCCCATCTCCACCTGCTGCTGTTGCTGTTAACTTTAAGGTGGCATTCAACGCTGGGGCTACCAATGGTCCTGTTCCATCTGGATCGGGAGGCACTAGCCAACTTGTCACAATTTGCCCATTCGCTAACCCATCTGAGTCACCTGCGCCACCATCTGTTACTACAAAAGGCTGATAGGTATTGAACACCCCATCATCCCCAGCAACTGTTTCTACAGTGTAAAACTTGACTGTTTCTCCAACGCCAACCCCATTAACTGTGAAAATTGCTGTGCTACCTGGCTTGTAATCAGGTTTATCTGTGCTGACTGTCAAAATTTCAGAGGTTGAGGACTCTGTATCAGGTGAATCTGAGCTAGTCGATGGGTCATCTGCTTGAGTTGTATTGACCGTCAAATCTTCGTCGGTTAGTGACAAAGAATTGTCTGTCTCGAATAAACCGAATAAGTCGTCCATGATGTCTTCCTGAGTTGTTAGATAAATTTAGCGATCGCAGTTAATTATTGAGCGGCTAGAATTGGCAAAACTGCATCATAATCGTCTTTCGTTCCTGTCAAAAATTTACTATCGATCAGTTCTCGATAGGTTCGGAAATCCTTCTCCCAATTGTTCAGAATTTCCCGGAGGTGATTTAGACGTTCTCCTGTTGATTCGCCTGTCAGATCGTAGTGGAAATTCCCGGTAAATACTACGGCTGGAATAGCTTCTCTATCTGGTGTCTGAAGTTGAGCTTCGTTAATTCCCAATCGCAGTTGACAGCCCTCTAATGTGTAAACCAGATTGACACCTACTTGCATTGGACTAGTACCAAACTCTTGCCATGAGCCACGGGATAAAATAGTTTCAGTAATATATTTATGAGCTTGATTTGCTCCATCTCCAAAGGCGACAAAGCGTCTGGGATTAATTCCCACACCTCGGTATTCAAGATTCGGCAGGCTTGCCGTATAACGACGAGCCATATCAGGGATTTCGATATCTTTAAGTTCTTGACTCTGTGGGGAATCTAGTCCTTGGGAGAAGCTGATGCTTCCCAATTGGGCATCTATTTTAATGCCATTTTTAAAGATAATCTGGGTTGTTTGAGCTGATAATACTGGAGGCCGCGCTAATTCCCAGTCACCCGGAATAACTCCGCTACCTTTGAGGAAATCTGGAGTTACTATTGTCGGGTTCTGATTTCTAATCGCTAACACGATTGAAAAATCTTGAATATCCAGCTTTTGGTTCATTTCAATTCAATCTCCTGATAATTTTGTCTTTGCCATCACCCATTAGAAAGGCAATAAGTATACTCCCGCTATACCTGCGAAGGTTAACGGTCAGTTTTTGACTTTCCTCAACTTTCTAAATTGATGAATTATAGAGGGGTCACTTCATGAATCCTCTGCGATCTGAATCTTTATTCTCTATCTGCTGCCTAATTCACCATTATGGAATACAATCCACCATCTCGCAATACCTTTGTGTGAAGTTTTGATGAAGTTTCAGTAAATTTTCGGTGAATTTTCGGTTAAGCTTCATTAACAGGATTTATTGACACCCTCCATCTGCAGGATATGTTCCCAAGATATAACGGAGAATCTACACTATAAGTAGCGTTATCTGTAAATCCTAAGTAAATTTTCGGTGAAGTTTCCGGTGAATCCTGACTTACGGAGAAATACTACTCATAGCGAGTATGGTTTTTTTAACGTATTTTCACATGGAAAGCCCTACCCTACCAAATAGGAGTTTTCCCTAAGTCCGGGAAATTACTGAGATCTGAACTGTCTTCACTTATAGCTCAATAAATTCTGTATCGGTTGTAACATTAAGCTAAAGATATCTTTTGTTTCAAAACTTAATATAAATAATCTCCATGTGAAAGAAAAGGTAATTAGAGTCAAAAAAGTTAACAAACTTGACCCCTACCCTGGAAGGAGAATGAAGAATTACTCCCCCTTCCCTGGTAGGGAAGGGGGCTGGGGGGTTAGGTTTTTCCAGTTTATTTAGATTAGAAGAATTACTCCCCCTTCCCTGGCAGGGAAGGGGGCTGGGGGGTTAGGTTTTTCTCCCGAGTGCGGATCTGAATTTTGAGCTAAAAACAGTTTAAGGCTCAACCCAACGCCCATCAGATT
>NZ_JAMZMM010000454.1 GCF_024178385.1 Limnofasciculus baicalensis BBK-W-15
AGGAAGGGATAAAGGGGAGATGAATAAGGAAGTAAGATTATATGGGAAGGGGATTTGCTTGCAGTGGCGCTTTGCGATCGCGGTTTTTTGTTCACAGCTCGATTTTCTCACGGAAACGATCCTTTTCAGATGAGCGAGGTATTCCATAAACCCGGTTTCTTGAAGAAACCGGGTTTCTCAGGTCTACTTCATTTCTGACAAAATCCATGTAAAATAAGCCATGATTACGGCATAATTTTTGAACAATGCAGGATTTAAGAGCGGAACTATCGGAAATACTCGATGAAGCGGAATGGGAATGGCTAATTCCCCATGTGAAACGAGATGTTGTAATTTTTGTGACTGAAAATCTAGACTTACTGGATGTCGGGGTAGCTTTCGCTCACGATGATACCTTATCTGTTCAGGATTGGATTAGTAAGCAGCAACTACATAAGCCTTTACCAGAGCAACTGACTGCTTGGAATGGTGACAAAACTATCCGTTTTCAGGCTTTGATTGTCCAACCTTATATCTTGGTGAAAGAATTAGCAAGAGCTTAGGTAGGGAATCGACAAATAGAGGATGATCTTCACAATGGTGCGTTAGCAAAGCATAACGCACCCTACTGATTGATAATTTGCGCAAGTAATAAAAATATACCAGTTATCGTAATTTAATTTAACCACATACCATGATATAATTTACTTCATGAACAAGGAATAAGACAATGAAAATTAAAGTCAAAAATCTTGGTGCTTTAAAGCAAGCTGAATTCACCATTGGCGACTTTACGATCATTTGTGGTAACAACAATACTGGCAAAACTTATGCTACTTACGCCCTATTTGGCTTTTTGTATACTTGGCGGCGGATGTTTTCAATCAAAATCAAAAAGGATCAGATCGATCGACTCCTTGCTGACGGCGTAATTCGTCTTGATATACAAGAATATGTCGAACAAGCTCTTCAGATTATCGCTCAAGGTTGTCAGGCATATACAAAGGAATTACCGAAGATTTTTGCAGCAGTAGCTGAACGATTTAAAGAAACACAATTTCAGGCGATCTTGGAGACAAAAAAGATTACTTTGTTAAGCAAGTTTTACCTGGAAACTCGCTTCGGTGATGCTTCACTTTTCTCGATTGCTAAAACTGAACAAAGTACAGAATTAGTCGTCACGTTGTTAGTAGAAAAAGAAAATGTAAAAATCCCCAATGACATCCTTGAACAGATCATCGCTGACGCGCTAAAAAACATTATTTTTGTTCCGCTTTTTCCTCGTCCTTTTATTGCTAGTACGGAACGAACTGGTGCTGCCATTTTTCGTAAAGACTTGAATTTCGACCGCAATCGCTTATTTGAAGAAATAAGTGATGCTGGACAAAATATCGATCGAACAGAACTTCTCCTCAAAGATTATGGAGACTATGCGCTGCCGATAAAGACAAATGTAGATTTTATCCGGCGACTTGAAACCATTGTTAAAAAAAGTAGTTTCATTGCTGAGAATCATCCCGATATATTGGCAGATTTCGCTGACATCATCGGCGGTAAATACACTGTCACCCATAACGATCAACTTTATTATGAGCCAAAGGGTAAAGGGGTTAAGCTTTCTATGGATGAAAGTTCTAGCGCTGTTCGTTCCCTATTAGATATCGGCTTTTACCTGAGACATGAGGCTCAAGTTGGCGATTTACTAATGGTGGATGAACCGGAATTAAACCTACACCCTGAAAATCAGCGCCGCGTCGCCCGACTTTTCGCCCGACTGGTGAACCTTGGCATTAAGATTTTTATTACTACCCATAGCGATTACATTATCAAAGAACTGAATACACTAATTATGCTCAACCACGATAAACCCCATCTCAAGCGCATTGCTGAAGCAGAAGGTTATCGGGTAGAAGAATTAATTAGTGCTGAAAAAATTAAAGTTTATATTGCAGAAGAGGCATCTATAATACCAGAAGGTAAAACAAGAAAAACTAAATGCCAAACCCTTACAGCCGCAGATATTCACCCAGAATTAGGGATTGAAGCTCGCAGTTTTGATACCACTATTGAAACGATGAATCGAATTCAGGAAGCAATCTTTTGGGGTGAGGAGTAATGTCTGATATTGCTATCCTCAAAGAGATGATTAATGAAACTGCTACAGTGCCATTGCTAAGTGATAAGAACAAAGTTATACTCAAAGAGCCTGAACCTGCCAACTATTCTGTAACAATTGATGGAATGCCTGATGACGATAAAGTCATTATCATCAAAGCGATTTTGGAATCAACCGAAGTTCCTCAAGAATTATGAGTATCGTTTTATTAGCATCAAGAACATCAGCATCCCTAAGAGAAAAACACGGTTTGATCCCACTCCTGACTATTCCTCAAAAATAAAAATGATAGTGAGGAGTGGCTCATCTTTTCAATTTAACGATTTGATCCAATGTAAAAAATAAAGTTAAACTATTTCTTATTAATAAATCCTCCGGATTGACCAAGAGTAGCACCTGTATGCCCCGTAGTCACCCACAGTAACGATCTTGCACCATCTCGAAAACATTTTTCAATTGGTTCAGGTTTCCGTCCCAATTTAACAGGTACTGGTTTCAGTAAAATTCCTCGACTACCAAACACAATTTCACCGATTACGCGAGCGCGGCGCATGTGATCGTCGGAGGTAATTAAATATACTCCATCAATCCCTTTGGCTTCCAATTTATCTACTAGAGTAGTAAAGTTTGTCACCGTATCTGTTGCTTGACGGTCAATATGTAAACGGTCTTTTTTTATGCCAGCTTTGGCAAAAACCCTGTTAGTGTACCATTCCGGGCTACCTGAAGATACCCATATCTCTAGTTTTGGATGCTCCTGGGCAAACTTAGCTGCAAATAGTTCTCGCTCTTCTTCTCCTCCTAAAACCAAAATGGCTTCCGGTTGTAGGAAATAGCTTTGAATTTGCTTATAGCCAGAGATTAACCAAAGGGATAAAAACGGCATCAGCCATAACAATAATTTAACTTTAGACTGTCGAGGTTTTGAAGACAAGCCTTGCTGCTTACTGGCAGAAATTCTTAAAAGCATGAATAAACAGATAAATCAGGTGGAATCGAGAGGAAGTACTCTTTGGGGCTTGACAAGCTATCAGATATCAGAGATTATCTATTGACTCACCCCCGAATACTGACTAGCTAAAAGCTTTCATCTGGAAATTGTCTTTCCAGACTAACGGTACTGTCAAGTGCTTTCAAATAAAATAGGATTTACGCAACTACACCACATATACAGCAGATTGCAGGTTTATGAAGTATGCCCCATAAACCTGGTTTCTTTGAGAAACCAGGTTTCTCTGTGCCTCATATACCTGAAAATTGCTGTAGTTGGAGTGGTGCGTTACGCTTTGCTAACGCACCCTACCTATCTAGACTTTGTGTAAGCCCTGTAAAAGCAAAAAAACAGTCTAACCTCCCCACTCAAAACTTTTCTCTGCTATCCTCTAACCATCCGTAAAGATTGTTGACTTATTTCCACTATTAAGTCAAGGAGACTGTAGCGGAGGATTTATGGCAATATTGTTTGATGGGAGATAAGCAAATAATTTATTATGCCTGAAATGGGAAAGATTTTGTAGATCCACCAAGATAGGAAAGGAAATTATAAATTGTATTAGTATTTTAAAACACCAATTTGGTCATGCGGTATTCTAGGAGACAATCGCTCTGTCCTCAAAGCAATTGCCCTCTCTAACATAGTTTAGTTTAAACGGGACTGGCCGGATTTGAACCGGCGACCTAGCGCTTCAGATTTGTGTGAGTTTCCCCACTCTCCGGACTATACCTTCACCATAGACAAAAAGCCTTTAGGCGGTGGCCGTCTAGTCTCTCCACCTTCCTGAACTGATTTTAGGCGATCGCAATCTCAAAATGACAATTACGCAACCTAATCTGCTTCAGGCTTGGCTCGGTATTGCCATAGAGTACCGGATATCCCGTTTCCTCTGTAGGTTTCACCGAATTTGACCACATTCACTTTGCGGAGTTTCCCCCACCGTGCCCGATTCTTCAGGAGGCGCTTGCTCTATCCATCTGAGCCACAGCCCCAAGGCAAGCCACTATTATAACTGAAAAAGTCAAAATGGGTAGTGGAACAGCGGATGCCGTAT
>NZ_JAMZMM010000455.1 GCF_024178385.1 Limnofasciculus baicalensis BBK-W-15
AAATCTTGCTCCCCCTTCCCTTGAAGGGAAGGGGGCTGGGGGGTTAGGTTTTTCGACTTGTTGATAGTAGTCCAAGTTATGAGGTTAAATAAAAATGCTATAATAACTGTTTTTGCGATCGATGACAAGCCCCTCTAAAGTTTTTGGGATTAGATTCCTCGCCAAAATTTAGCTCCCTTGCAATTTGAGCTGATGGTTTGGGAACTCTTCTTTTAGATTTGCATTAAAAGGAAGTAAATCCCAATGTCAGTATTGGAAACGGATCGGGGTAGCAAGTTTATCACCACTGAGCCAATTGGCGAAAATGAAGCAGCCGGAGAGCAAAAGGTATGGGATGCGACGAAAAGCGCATTTTTAGATCGCAACTGTATCGGCTATTGGCGCTATCCCATTTTCTTAAAGGTGGGCGAAATACGCAAGGAACCAGATATTTTGATTGTGGATAGGGAACTGGGTTTAGTTGCGATCGAGGTAAAATCGGTCAGGATTGACCAGATTGTGGAAATTAACGAAGAGGAGTGGCGGTTTCAAAACTTTTATGCCACAGAAGCGAACCCGGATCAACAAGTTCAACGACAGTTAAAAGCTTTAATTGCATATTGCGATCGCGAACCTGCTATTTGGCGTAAAGTTATGGGAAGAGCGATCGTAGCACTTCCCCTCATTACTCAAGAAGAATGGCAGGAAAGAGGATTCGATCAACTGCAAAACTGTCCTCCTATTATCTTTCAAGATCAACTCAGTAAAGTTAGTCTCTGGGAACGGATTCAACAATCTGCACCTGCCATTCCAGGAGAATACTTAGATGACGAACAATGGAAATTACTATTAGCTGTCATTAGCGGTACGTTTGTTCTCCGGAAACCTCCTCGTATTCTCGTTTCTAGTGATGGGAAAACTCGTGCTAGTATTATGGCTGCTTGTGCCGAAGAACTCTACAAATTTGATTTACAGCAGGAACATATCGGTAAAGAAATTCCTCCAGGTTTTCAACGGCTGCGGGGAATTGCAGGTTCAGGAAAAACGGTGTTGCTATGTCAGAAAGCAGCTCACATGCACTTGAAGCATCCAGAATGGGATATTGCATTAGTATTTTTCACTCGCACCCTCTACGATTTGATGATTGGGTTAGTGGATAAATGGCTGCGTCGGTTTAGTAATGGCGATGTTCAATATAATCCTGCAACTAATTCCAAATTACGAATCATTCATGCTTGGGGTGATAAAAATCGAGCTGGTTTGTACGGGACAATTTGCCAGTTAAATGGTATCCGTCCTAAATCTGTAGGGGATACAGCGCAAAGACAGCCAATCCGGGGATTAGCGGAAATCTGTAAGCGGCTATCGGAAGAAATAGTAATCCAACCATTTTTTGATGCTATTTTAATTGATGAAGGACAAGATTTAGTCACCGAAGATGAGCTGAAATATCAGGATAAACAAGCGATTTACTGGATGGCTTATCAATCATTGAAACCAGTAGATTCAGAAGATCCGCAAAATCGACGCTTGATTTGGGCTTATGATGAAGCTCAAAGTTTAGATAGCCTTAAAATTCCCACAACTAAGGAATTATTCGGTGAGGATTTAAGCCGAATATTATCTCAAGGAACACAATACAATGGCGGGATCAAAAAATCAGAAGTAATGCGCCGTTGTTACCGCACTCCCGGCTCAATTCTCACAGCGGCTCATGGGATTGGGATGGGGTTATTACGTCCAGAAGGAATGATCACTGGAATTACCACAAAACAAGATTGGGAACGGATTGGTTATGAAGTCACGGGTAAATTTATTCCCGGACAAAAAATCACCCTCCATCGTCCCCCAGAAAATTCCTTAAATCCGCTGGAAAGACTATGGCAAGCACCTCTATTGGAGTTTGAAACCTATAGCTCTCGCCAAGAAGAATTAAACGCTCTCGCTGATAATATTTTGCATAACTTAGTTCAAGACGATCTCAAAGCAAGTCGAGATATCTTGGTGATAGTTTTGGGATCTATTTCCGAAACAATGGAGTTAGAAAATCATGTGGCGGCTTTCTTAATGGAGCAAGACATTAGTATCTATATTCCCACCGCTTTCGAGTTAAATGAATTGAAGCCACAGTATCCTAATTATGACCCAGATCGCTTCTGGATGGAAGGTGGAGTAACGGTATCTCGCGTACCTCGCGCTAAGGGAAATGAAGCGGATATGGTGTATGTAGTTGGTTTCGATCAAGTAGCGAGAAATGAAGCCGATGTTAGTTTGCGGAATCAATTATTTGTAGCCTTAACTCGAACCCGGGGTTGGGTGAATTTGAGTGGGGTGGGTGACTATCCCATGTATGATGAAATGCGGCGAGTAATTGATAGTGGGGATACTTTTAATTTTACTTACAAGCGTCCCTTGAAGCGAGATATTAGTGAGCGAGAAGATTAAGATCGAGGTATAGCATAGGCAATCTACATACAGCAGATTGTCGGTTCATAAAGTACGTTCCAGAAACCGGGTTTCGCCAAAGTTACCGGGTTTCTCTGTACCTCACATACATCGTGCTGTAACAATTGGCTCTGAGCCAATTGTTATGTAGATTCTGGTAGGTTGGGTTTCACTATCGCTCAACCCAACCTCAGATATTGAACTAATTACTAAAATTGGCTGAGTTAACTGATTTCAGAATACCATCTTCTAACTGATAAATAGCTGCCATAATACTATTTTTATAATTACCTAACAGAGAATATTTTACTTCTTGCAAATAGTCTAAAATCACATCTCTTAGAATAGGTCGATCTATCTCAACTGTGTGATGATAATCCCATAAATCCCAGATAATAATCCCAATTCCAACAATTGGATCGAGAAATTCTGCCCCAAATTTTGCAGCGACTGTCCCTCCAGTTTTAGCTGCTATTTTGGCAGTGGCTTTTTCTGCAAATGAGACTGCAACTTTACTACCAATTTTAGTGACTGTGGGAATCATTGCTTTAGCAAATAGGTAAGTACTGCCACCGACTAAGGCTTTTAATGATAAATTAGAAATGTTGCCTTCCGTATCATTAATTGTCACGGCAATATCACTGAGATATCGCTCCCACTCTCCTTGGGGAATTTTGTAAGTACTTTGAATCTGAGAAATGCTATCGCTCAAGTCTGAGACATATTGATTAATGGTATCTCTAGTGATTCTCTCTAATTCTAGTTGGGCAATTTGAGGTCGAAGAACTAATTTAGTAAATTCAGTTTGAAAATCTCCAGTCATTTTTTCTGCGATTGCTTGATTTGCAGGTGGATTATTGGTATCAATCCAGTGGGATACTGCTGATGATAACCATACAAATGGAATACTAAATTCCATTTTCTTTTGATTGAAATAATTAAAATACCAATCCAGAAAGCTGCTATCAACACGAGTCATTAATTCGTCAATCCACTCGTTTAATTGAGCTGAAGCAAAGGTTTCTGCGTTGGCATGGGCATCCTTGATGCTAGTTGCGAGCGCACGATCTATTTCATTCCAATCTGGTATTGTTTGGTCGATAACAACTACAGCCTCAGTTTTTTGATTTGAATTTATTGGCTTTGGAGTTAATGAACCTGATAGAATAAACTTGCCAATCAGAGGAATAATCACAATTATAATAATAGCCACCCATAGGTAAGGAGTTAGTGCCTTAATCAATTTGGTTAAAGCTTGGATTCGACTTGTCTTTTCCTCGTAAGTCAGTTTTTTATCGCCTGTCAACTGCTCAGGTGGAGTTGGATTGATTTTATCTTTTGGTTTGTTTTCTGTCATATTATTAATAGTTATTGTTTAAATTAATTAGAGTATTTCACTGTACTAAGTTCCCTAAATGCAAGCAGTAAGGAGATAATCCTCCCTAACCCAAATTTTACAGTAAACAAAAGCCGCCCACATAACCATGGGGACGGCTTTTGTATAACAATGGATGCAAATTTTAGTCAACAATCAAATGTTGTAGCGCAATATCTCATCTCTCTTCCCCCGTGGAGACTCCCGCCATAATCGTTAACTAAGGCTTTTTACGTCAACAACACTGGCTTCAAACGGCAGTTGCTTTAAGCCGGGGAACCCGTCCAACGCACTGCCTCCCCAATATACCTGTTTAATTGTTGACCTC
>NZ_JAMZMM010000456.1 GCF_024178385.1 Limnofasciculus baicalensis BBK-W-15
GATAGCTGAAACGACGCAATTTCGTCAAGTATTGAGAATTAATCTTAATAAATTTAACGAAGTTAAGCCACTTTCAGCCTTCGATCGTTTATTAAGTTATGTAAATTACTTTTTTTTTGAGGGAGAGGGGTTGGGGGTGAAGGCAAAACTCCCTACTCCAGATCGGGACATCTCGGATTAGGATGCTTCACAGAGTTGTCACTGGCAATCTTCGGCATTTTATGCCCTTACCCAGTTAAATCGCGATCGCGCAGGGATGATTATTTGGACAGAGCCCATAATCCCTGCGCCTAAAAAGTTTTACACTGAAAGAAATCGGAAAATGCGGTCAACAACCCACCGTTAAATCGGAGTACCGACTCCCTTCGGGGGCTTGAAATATAGCCCTAGTTGACCAGACACAAGCAGTAATGCCTACGTTAGTGGCAAGCGTTTAAGTTCTTAACTGTGGATGCGCAGCTAGTCCGTAGCTCTAAAACTCAAAAGTTAAACAGCCATCTGGGAGGCAGTGCTTTTGAGATAGTACCGACCACTAACTTTGTCGTTGGCGCAGCCTGCCGCAGGCATAGCTAACCTTACCGGATCAATCCGAGTTGGTTTTGTAGGTTTCCAATCAAAAAACCTGCACTTTCCAGTTATGGATATATTGCGTAGACTATGCCCCCCGTTTCCTCCCCCCACCAAGCTGAGTACAGCTATGGTGGGGGTCACTCGCGGGGAAGACAGATGATATTTTCTAGATACTCATCTAATATTGTTGCGAGTTCTCATCTTACAAGCCAGAATGCTATTATCCGAGTCCGAACCATTGACAAAACATCCTGCCCAGAAAAAGTCTGCTTCTGTACTACAGCCAAATGATGGAGGAGGGGAATACGAAACAACCACTCCAGTCAATACAGTGCTAAATAATAGCACGCCACCGCCTCTTGAACCAGTGAAACGGGGGTTTATACCCGTTCTGAAAAACCGCAATTTCTTAACCCTCTGGAGTGGTCAAGTCTTTTCTCAGCTAGCCGATAAGGTTTATCTGGTACTGATGATTAGTCTGATTACCACTCACTTTCAAGAGTCAGGTGAAACTATTAATAGTAGCTGGGTATCGGCATTAATGATTGCTTTTACCATCCCGGCAGTACTGTTTGGTTCAATAGCGGGAGTATTTGTAGACAGATGGCCTAAGAAATTAGTGCTAGTAGGGACAAATATTCTACGGGGTATTATGGTTCTGACTATACCCATAATATTATGGATCGTGGCAGATTGGACACCAATCTACAACCTACCAGTGGGATTCTGTATGTTGTTGAGTATCACATTAGGAGTGTCCACATTAACCCAGTTTTTTGCCCCTGCAGAACAAGCAGTAATTCCCCTAATTGTCAAGCGTGAGGACTTACTATCGGCAAATTCCCTTTATACAACGACAATGATGGCATCGCTGATCGTTGGTTTTGCTGTAGGTGAACCTCTTTTAGTCTTTGCTAATACCCTAGTAACTAGGCTAAATTCTAGCTGGGACTTTGGCAAAGAACTAGTAGTAGGAGGATCTTATGCGATCGCAGGACTGCTACTATTGCTCTTGAAGACGGGTGAAAAGACAGAAACCGCCCAAGGGGAAACCCCTCACGTTTTTGAAGACATTCGGGATGGACTCCGCTATGTCAAACGACAGCGGCGGGTGCGGAATGCCATGATTCAATTAATTATTTTATTTTCCATTTTTGCCGCTTTAGCAGTATTGGCGGTACGGTTAGCCGAAATTCTCCCCCTTTTGAAACCCTCTCAGTTTGGCTTATTACTCGCCATGGGTGGTATCGGGATGGCTGGCGGGGCAGCGATTTTAGGACATTGGGGTCATCAATTCACCCACAATCGATTAAGCTTATATGGTTCTGTAGGGATGGCTTTTGCTCTCGTTGGACTATCGGTGTTTAACCATAATCTATGGCTAGCTTTACTGATGATGATACTATTGGGTGGCTTTGGTGCGCTGGTAGGTATTCCCATGCAAACTACAATTCAGGTAGAAACGCCAGAAGAAATGCGGGGAAAAGTGTTCGGACTGCAAAATAACGGGATTAATATTGCCCTCAGCTTGCCCTTAGCCTTAGCTGGAGTAGCAGAAACTTGGTTGGGGTTTAAGACAGTATTTCTGGGTTTGGCGGTAATTGCCATAGCAGGCGGCATCTTAAACTGGTATATTTCCGGTACAGGAGCGGTTATGTCAGCCAAACCTGACAAATAGAGACAGACAGATGAAAAGCCCCTGTCTTTTCAGTCAGTATCAACCTAAATAGAGACTCTCAAAACCAAACCATAATGCACATCGCATGGATCGGAAAAAAATCACCCTTTTGTGGTAATGTTACCTATGGTCGGGAAGTTACTAACGCACTACTCGACAGAGGCTACCAAGTTAGTTTTCTTCATTTTGCCCAAGAAGAAGTAGATGACTCAACCTTCTTTGGCTGTCAAGAAGTCTCTCTCCCTTGTCTTTACAAGTCTCAGATTTACACGGTTCCTACCCTTGGGGCGAGCAAAGTTTTAAGCCAATCCCTCAAGCAATTAAAACCGGATGTAGTTCATGCTTCTTTAACATTATCTCCTTTAGATTTTCTCTTACCAGAAATTTGTGAAGATCTCAATATACCTCTAGTTGCCACCTTCCATCCGCCTTTTGATGGGAAGCGGCGGAATCTAAAATCGGGTACGCAGCTATTTACCTATCAAATTTACGCGCCATTTCTAGCAAATTACGATCGCGTAATTGTCTTTTCTAAAATGCAGCGGGATTTCCTAATGAGGTTAGGAGTACCAACGAAAAAACTGGCGGTAATTCCTAATGGAGTTGACGAGCAGAAATATTCGCCTGGTTGTTCCCGTCTCAAATTACAATTTAATGCAGAACGTCTGTTTGTTTACCAAGGTCGAATTGCTCCCGAAAAAAATGTAGAATCTCTACTGCGGGCTTGGAAACAGTCAGATATGGGGGAAAACAGCAAGTTACTAATTGTCGGTAACGGTTCTCTCTTATCAAACTTAATGCCATTTTATGGTCCAGAATATGGCATTATCTGGCTGGGATTTATCGCCGATGAACAACAGCGGATTGAAATTCTGCGAGGGGCAGATGTGTTTATTTTGCCTTCTCTATTGGAGGGGCTATCCCTATCCTTACTAGAAGCTATGTCTTGCGGTATCGCTTGTATGGCAACAGATGCGGGGGCAGATGGGGAAGTATTAGAAGATGGGGCTGGTGTGATTCTCAGTACCCATCAAGTAGCAACTCAGCTTAGAACTCTTTTACCCCTATTGCGAGATCATAAAGATTGGACGACTTTATTAGGACAAAAAGGAAGAGGGAGGATTTTAGAACGCTATACTCTGAGCAATAATATTACTCAACTAGAAGTCCTTTATGGGGAGGTGTTACAAGGGCGGCGCGTACAGTTAAGTGGACGTGCTTAGAAAGTTTAGTGAGAATGCTATTATATTCAATCTTTTGGATCAAAAAAACTGTTTTTGGGAGAAATAAACACAATAATAATTTGTCTAACAGATAACTTGCACCATTCTCAATTACCAGTTGTACCCCTTCCCCAGCAGGGGTGAATGAAATCTTGCTCCCCCTTCCCTACTCAGGGTTGTTTCATTCTCCTACAGCAACAGGTTAAAACCTTTTGCTACACAGGCTTTACCGCCCTTCGGCGGTTCAACTTATTTGTTAATAAGCCAATGCAAGACTCGCTAACCTGCGAAGGCAGGTTTTGTCTGTGTAGCGACAGATTTCAATCTGTCGTAAAATTTGAGAATGAAACAGCCCTGCTTCCCTACTAGTGCAGCGCGGCAGAAGTTTCTCACCAGTTTCATTGATAGTGGTTTTTTCTCCCCTGCTCCCTGCTCAAGAGATCCCTGCTTACAACTGATGGGAAATTTGCTGCCAACCTGCACTAGGGAAGGGGGTTGGGGGGTTAGCTTTCTTCGCCGGAAGCCTCACGCCATATTTGTACTCAAATTGGCGTGAGATGGATAGGCGGGAAACCGTAGGAACGGAGGTTTCCAATTAATTACGCTCCTTTGTTGTTAGGACTAGATGAGCTTTCAAGTCAGACACTGAACGTC
>NZ_JAMZMM010000457.1 GCF_024178385.1 Limnofasciculus baicalensis BBK-W-15
TTTTGCCTCCTCAAACTCCCGTTTTTCCTGTGCCACCATTCCCAGTTGGTGATAGAAAACAGCAATATTGTCATTCACCGAGGAATCATTTAAGGCGGTAAGTGCATCCAGGATTTCTTGATAAATTGCCCTGGCTGTTTCCAAGTCAGCAACAGCTAAAGCCTCATTAGCATCGTTGCCCCGCAGATATCTCCAGAAATCAAAGGCATCTTTTCCCTTTGCCTTTGCTTCTGAGAGATGGATGCCAATTTTACTCAATACCCGTTGTTGCAGCGCCCTAAATTCGGATTTGCGATTAATCCGTGTATACACTTCGCCCAAGGCTTGTAGAATAAACTGAGCATTACTCCAATTTTGTTGCTCTTCTGCTAGTCTTAGGTTTTGTAATAAGTTGGGTTCCTCAACTTGCAGTACCCACATTGCTAGTTTCGCATTGCTGATAAGTTCCTGACGGAAGCTATATGCCAACATTGCGTAGAAAAGCAGCAACTTTTTTTCGAGTTGACTGATTACCTCCGTAGTGTAACTATCAGCCAACCGTTGCCGCAAATACCAGGGCAGGGCAGGATGAATTTTGTAGATACTTTCACTAAGATATTCCAGGATACCAGCTTCTACTCCCTCATTCAGTAACCTCAACCAATCAGCCTTTTGCAAATTCTCCCCAAACACCGCCTGATATGCCAGCCCATATTCATCATCAGGATTTTCTGAGAAAGCATGAAGCCAATTAGCATTAACTCGCTGAGAAAATAAAGCCAAAAACGGCAAATGCAAACGACAAGCATCAGATAACTTAGTAAAGGAATAATCCAGCGACACGGTAAGCGACTTATCCCGCCCTTCCTCTTCTGCCCCAGTAAACTTATCCCACCCTAGCCGCAAAGCTTCAATTAACTGCGATGGTGTCTGCCTCTTCAAATGGGGCAACACCACTCGTAACGATAAAGGATGTCCCCCCAAAAGTTTCAGCAAATCCAGATACTCTTTTGGCAGATGCTTTTTCTCCACCCCCACTGTTTCCAGAATTTTTGCCGCCAACTCCTCTACATCTTCCTGCCGCAATCCCCCCAATTCCAGTAACCTGTAACCACAATCCAGCCAAGACTCCTGGCGACGACTAGTAATCAACACCCAAGACTTCCCGCCGCGCAAGTCTTTCAGAAATCGCTGCAAACTATCTCTTTCACTACTATTCAATAACGGTTGATTTCCCGTCGGAAACCCCGCCACTGGCTCAAAGTTATCCCAAATCAACAGACTCGGCTGACTTTTCAGATATTTTAGTACTGCTTGCTCTTGTTGCTCTTGGCGATACTGAGAAAACTTATCGCCCCAAACTGCCCTGCCCACTTGATTGACTACGCTACTCAGCGTCGCCCCTTGCTCAAAAGACACAAAGAAAATCTTACCACCATGTCGTCCCTGAGTTTCATCTAACCACCGGGCAAAACCACAAACTAACTCAGTTTTCCCCACACCACCCATCCCTTGTAACAAGACAAGATTATTTTGCCGAAACGCCCGCTCTAATCGCAAAATATCGTAATCTCGCCCAATAAAACCATAACGCCCCTCCTGTGGCAATTCCACCAAATTACTAACAGTTGGCTCAAAAAAATCCTCAATATCCAGAATATCTGTAGTTGCAGGAATAAAAGGCTGATAAGATTCCTGCTGATACAAGACAGGCACTAACCAATCCTGCAAAGGCTTATCACCTTTAGGGCTAGGGCGAAGTCGCTGATTTAAAATCTGCCTTCGCCCCGCCGCCACCGCATTATCGAGAGTCGCACCCGCCGCCAACTCCCCATACAACCGCCCCATAAAATGTTTCGCCGCTTCTGCAAAAACAGAATACGCCATCGCCACCACACCCTTAGCCCCCAAAGAAACCAAGCGCGTCGCTACAGAAGAAAAGCTTCCCTCTCCCTCCTGCGCTGATTTACAAGCATTCAATACAAATATTGGTACTCGACAATCTGCCAAATTCTGAGCAATCTGTGCCGCTGTAATGATTTGCGGGGAACCATCATTCGCTTCAAATACTAACACTCCCTGCCCCGCACCACCCAAAGTATGGTGAAATCCCACACTATTCGGGTCAAAATCCCCATGTCCATCAAAATGTACTATATGATAAAATCCGGGATGACTATTCAATTCCCGCTCAAACTCCTCAAAACTGGGGGGACGCAATACTTTAATATTGACTTTTTTCCTAATCTGTGCAATAGACTCAAATAAAGGACGGGCAATAGTTTTCAGCCCAATATCCCTTTCCCCATAAGGACGGGCAATTACCAGTAAAATATTTAACTTATCCTGGGGTAAATCCCCCATTTCAGCCCTGACAGCATAATCGCTGAGACTGCGAGACATCCCAGCCAAAGACGGGGCGAGAAAATTGCGATCGCTCGGCGAGTATAATAATTCCCAGGGTAGCGTCAGTATCTCTGGATTATCTGAAGTAATTACTAATTCGCACTGATTCAGCCCATCATGAGTTGCCGCCTGAAAAAATTCCCGCGCCTTCTCGCTACTGCGAAAGACTAACTCAAATAACTCCTCTCCCCAGTTTTGCAACTTTTTCTCAATCTTTGCCGCATTATCATCAGCAAGCCCATAGGGAAAGCGCAAATACTCTTCCAGATACCAGCGCAAATCAGCTAAAGCTTGCTTATCAAAGGGATGTGTAAAGGTTACCGCTGGCGCAGGGCGAGGATTCGCTTTTCCCCGTTGCCAGAAAAGTTGAATCGAATCTCCCTCATGATGAATCCGCAAGCAATTTTTCGCCATACCTACCATATCTACTGCCCTAGACACTAACTAAATTTACCCCATCTTCTTAATCCTTCAGTTTGTGGTAAGTCTATTCCGGATTATCTCCTTAAATTACCTCAGATGAAGGATGAAGGATGAAGTGTGAAGGATGAAGGATGAAGGATGAAGTGTGAAGGATAAATTATCAAAAAAGAATCGTTTTTCAACCTTCAAACTTCATCCTTTATCCTTTAGTTTTCCTCTCGCAAACTTCGTATTTCCTCAATACTAAGTTCCGTCATTTGACTGAGCGTCTCATCATCCATAATACTGAGTAAACGTTTAGCCATTTTGACTTTAGCTTCTTTAGCACCTTGTTCAATACCTTGTTCAATACCTTGTTCAATACCTTGTTCAATACCTTGTTCAATCCCTTGTTCAATACCTTGTTCAATACCTTGTTCAATACCTTGTTCAATCCCTTGTTCAATACCTTGTTCAATCCCTTGCTGAATACCTTGCTGAATGCCTTGCTGAATACCTTGCTGAATACCTTGCTGAATGCCTTGTTCAAGCCCTTGTCTCACAGCAAGAGACATCGCACCTCGCATATCTTGGATAAAAATCTCCCGTTTTTCCAAATCTTCCAACTCTTCAGGAGAGAGAGTAGCTTGATTTGCGATCGCAAAAGCTTGGTTTATTTGTGGTATCCTTCCCATCTCCTCTGGTACGGCACGCAATTCTTTGGCATTCTTGATGAAGTAAATCCATTTATCAGTAATTGTCTTTAATTCATCCAATCTATTTTTAAATTTGGGTAACTCGACAAACACTAATTCAATGTCATGAACCAAATAATCGACTAGATAATCTTTCTCTTTCAAGACAAAGCGAGAAATCACTTTTTCAAATTGGCTAAACATCTCAAAATCTGTAATAGTTAAGGCAATTACTGGATTCAGGAGACTGTAATCTTCTCCTATTTGTAGTTGTACGGAGTAAGCTTTGGCAGCATTATATAAAATGCGCTTCTCAAAACTCTCCACATTCAGAACTTGCATTTCAATGATTACGGTTTTATCTCCTGTAATATTGGCTTTTACATCCAGATAAGTATCCTTAACTCCGCGAATTTTCGGTGCCAGATAGGGATTGATAATTTCTAAGTCTTCAATAACCGATTCTTCGTTGTAAAGAATAGCATTCAAGAAGCTAATCAGAATATCTTTACTTCCCTCAGAACCAAATATCTTTTTGAAGGCAAAATCAGTTTTTGGATTAATGAATTTCATAATTTAGTTGTTGGTTGTTAGTTGTTGGTTGTTGGTTGTTGGTTGTTGGTTGTTGGTTGTTGGTTGTT
>NZ_JAMZMM010000068.1 GCF_024178385.1 Limnofasciculus baicalensis BBK-W-15
GACTAATAGATTTAATTTGTTTCTCGATCTCATCGCTAATGATTTCTGTGCCAATGGTGGGATTTTCTAGACTAACTTTGATGTAGGTTGATTCATCTGTTTCGGTGAATTTCTTATCGTTGTTAGAATCTTTGATGATTTTGACAAAAATTGATTTAATACTTTGAATAATACTCCAGTTCAATATTTGGGTATTATTCGGGGTGATTTGCTTGATATTTTTGCCTGATAAATCGGATAAATATCCGATGGTGGCATCTTCGTAGCTGATTTTTTTGTCGGCATTTGTATCAGTTTCAATTATTTTATAGATTAATAATTGAGTAGGTGGCTTACCTGGCTCTTTTTTTTCTAGGGTATCAAAGGAGGATATTTTGGCGGGTTTGTTTAATAGAAGATGAGATTCTCCATCTTGTTTGCGATAGAATAGAATATTATCGAAAAGTCCTTTCCGATCGTATTCAGAGAAATCAGATAAAGATGCCCCGCGTAATAAACCGCCTTTATTGCGATCGCTATTTTCAGAGAGAGTAACTGGAATCATGATATAGTCAGATTTCTCGTTAATAATCAGATCTCCATAAGTGATAGTTTTGCTAGAAGTCTCCTGAGTTGTTTGGGCTGATGATGTTTGGATTAAGTTTGGCTGAGGTTTTTCTTGCCCAGAGCGATTCTGACAGGAGATGAGCAGAGTCAGGAGGAGAATAGCTGTTATCGTGATTTTGATAAATCGATCCCTAATCATATAAGTCTCCAAGTATGAGGCGTGTTTTTTCCATTATAGTCGCTCGTATTGGAAGCTTTCGCTCTGGTTAAATGATAAAATCATAAGTCATAATTCTCCTAATTATTTTTCGCCAATTGATGTAAACAACGGGCAAATTGTTCTAAGGATTCATTGCGATTAATTGTTTCAGTATTAATTTCTATGGATTTAGCAATTCCAGTAGATTTATCCTCACTATATTGCATTTCTCTTAAATTCTTATATTTATTTTTTAGGTTCGGATTTTTCTTGACAAGTATTTCTTGGGAAAAATGCTCTAGATACTCTTTAGCATTTTTTCCTCCTAATTCAGCTTCTGTTATCAAATGAGTTTTCCCTTTTTGATATTTGTTTGCAAATTTTATCCAGTCTTGATTCTCCCTAATCCCAGGATTTTTGGTAAAGTAGCAGCAGATACCCAAACAGTCTACTAACAGCCAAGCTTCAATTTCTTGGAGTATCAGAATTAATAATACTTTTCCCGCAGATGAATCAACGACTGCTTTAATTCGGTTAACTAGGGAGTTTTTTTCTTGCCGTCGTTGCTCTTGAGACTTGACACTATCTCCATCTATGAGAAATAGGATTAAGTCATTACGCTTTAGATAAATATCCACAGCCTTCTTCAATCCATCTGGTTTTCGTGCAGCATCATTGAAACCTTGTTTTGTACCCGAAGAAATGGTTAACTGACATCCATAGTATTCGACTATTTTTTGACTAATACAGGTAACTGCATCTCTATCATAGTCAGATTCGGGAGTCCAGATTAAAACACTGGGCATATTTATTATATTCCTAAAATTTGTTCGATTAAATGACTATGATAGATGGCACTACCTAGTCCAAAATCGCGCATCCAATCTAAAAGATCGTCGCGTTTTTCAGCTAACTCATCTAGTAAAAAAGACTGAGTTCCTAATTCGTCTTTCTTGCTCAATAAAAGCACAGATATATCAGATGATATTTCATCAGCTTGAAAACAATCAAGTAATTGAGAACTATGAGTTGTAAAGACAACTTGTGTTCTTTTCGATAATCTTTTCATTATGGACGCAAGATCGATCAGGATACCAGGATGAAGGTTTCGTTCGGGTTCCTCAATACAAATAAGCGGTGGAATATCTGACTGATAAAGTAGTATAAAGTAAGCAATTAATCGAAGAGTTCCATCTGACATATTGGACAATGGGATCTCTTTTTCATCAGCTTCTATGATTTTGATGTCGTAATCTTCCTCATTTAATCCTAAGCGTATATTTAGGCATTCACTAATCTCTTTGCTAATTGCTTCAAACTTGTCTATTTCATTTTTAGCTAAATATTGTAAAATTTCCTGGACTTGGCTTGCTCTAGGATCGAGACTGGGTATAATCTCATTATTATTGCGGTTTCGAGAAATACCCTCAAATATTTGAATCAATTTTCCCGATCTTGAGGATCTGGATCTGATGAGATCTGGATCTATATCATAAAACTTCCATTCTTTAATATAGCTTACCAATCGTTTTGTCAGAGGTTTATTGCCGAAGTTTCCAGCCGCCCTTAAAGCCAAACCTTCTATACTTTCAGGATCTGATTGATATTTTTGATGGTTTCCACCATCTTCATCATTTACTTCTCCTTCTCCATTGAGAATATCAATAATCTTAATCCCGTTAATTTTTAAATTTTCCCTTGAGATTAAAGTATTGATTTTATCTAAATTGATACCAACAGTATATTCTGCTATATTTTCATTATCTTCTACTACTATGTAAAGAGAGATGCGATCCCTACCAGATCTTAATAATTCCTTCATTGATGTCAAGCTAGGTAAAGATTCAGCCGATAGAAGTCGCTTGAGTAAATTGAGGGCTTCTAAAGAATTGGATTTTCCACTAGAGTTAGAACCCACTATAATCGTTAAATCTCTGAAGCTTAACTCAACATCGCCTAAGCTTTTAAAGTTTTGGATTTTTGCTGTTCGCAATCTTAAGGTCATAAATAATATTCGCTCAAAGGTTGTATTTTGAATTACGGCATCTGTTGAGTAATTTTCAGGGAATTATGCCTCCACATCATTCATTGTTTTTACTCCTGCTTAAATAAGCTCGTTGTTGCTTAATTAACTCTTAGATCAAACCCCTCCCCTGCAAGAGGAGGGGAGTAGAAAATCTTACTCCCCCTTCCCTGGTAGGGAAGGGGGCTGGGGGGTTAGGTTTTTCTAGGATATCAAACAACATAATTAATTTACTGGCGTAATTATCACCTCGCTTTCATATCTGCGATCGCATTTCTCGTCATGGCGGCAATTGCTCTATCTGTAGCCTTGGGTAAATGGTAATATTTCCCTCCCGATTGCTTGGCTAATTCCTTCGCAAACCCAGTAGAAACAAACTTATTCTCCGTATCAATCACTAACAATTGAATACCTAACCCCCGAATGCGGGCAGCAATCTCTAACAATTCTTTCTTAATATCTGGCTTTTCTCCCTCTTCCATTGGTTCGCCTAATGAACGGGCTAAAGGTATATTTCCCCGCCCATCGGTAATAGCAACTATCACTACTTGACCGATATCTCCTGACATTTTGGCATTCATTCCTACCCTGACTGCCTGAGTCAAACCGTGGGCTAAGGGAGAACCTCCTCCACAGGGTAATTTTTCCAATCTTCCCTTGGCTAAGGCAATGGAACGAGTTGGTGGTAATAGTACTTCTGCTTGTTCACCTCGGAAGGGAATTAAAGATACTTGATCGCGATTTTGATAGGCTTCTGTTAGTAATTGCATGACTGCACCTTTGGCAGATTGCATTCGGTTTAATGCCATGGAACCTGAAGCATCTACTACAAATATTACCAAAGCACCTGCTTTTCTAGCTAATCGTTTTGAGCGAATATCACCTTGTTCAATAATTACTTTACGATTAGGTTGCCTTTCCCGTCTCGATTTTTGATAAGGTGCTGCTGCTCTCATGGTAGCATCAACAGCAATTCGGCGCACTTTTCCTTTGGGTAACATTGGTTTGACATAGCGCCCTCTGTCTTCTGAAAAAATGATACTGCGACTGCCAGATTTCCCCTGACGCTGTGCCATTTGAGCAAAATAAAGGACACTAGGATCGAGAATTACTCCTTCTGGATCGAATACGAATTCTTCTGGTAATGTAGGTGGTTCTTGCTCTTTTTCTTCTTCGTCTTCTTCATCTTTTTCCTCTTCGTTTTCTTGTTCTTGTTCTGATTCGTCTTGAGGAGGTGGTGGAGGTGGGGGTGGTTGTTGTTGTTCGTCTGGAGGTGGCTGGTTAGTCGTGGAACGGGGGACAATTACTAATTCCACTGCCCGACGTAAATCATCGGGACTTACAGTTTGTCGTCCATCTAAGGCGGCTGATGCTTTGGCTACTCGCACCGCAAATAGTTCAGCGCGATGTCCTTGTACTCCGCCACGAATTGCTTCTTCTACTAAATAGGCTATTTGGTCGTGAGTTATTTGCACTTCTTTTAACCATTCCCGTGCTAGGATAATGTCGGTTTTAAGATTATCGATATCTTCAGTATATTGTGCCAGAAATGTTTGGGGAGATTCGGCATAACCAATGGCTTGATTTACTGCTTGGACGCGCTGATCTAAGGCTAATACTCCATCAGCCGAAAGCGCGATCGCAATTCGATCTAGTAAATGAGTTCGCAGCGGTCCTTCTTCTGGGTTATAGGTGGCAATTAATAAAGGTTTGCAGGGATGTTGAAAGCTAATTCCTTCTCGTTCAATTTGGTTTCTTCCTTCTGTGAGAACAGATAGGAGTTGATTGGCGATTTGTTCATCCAGGAGATTAATTTCATCTACATACAAAACTCCCCGATGTGCTTGGGCTAAAAGTCCTGGTTGAAAGACAGATTCTCCCTTTTTTACTGATTGTTCCACATCAACGGAACCTAACAATCTATCTTCGGTAGTACCGAGGGGAATTTGAATAAAAGGTGCGGGAATAATTTCGGTTGGAATAGTGGCAGGATCTAAGCCTTTTGCTAATAAGTCATCATCCCACTCTTGAGGATATTGGGGATTGCAATTACAGATGGAATTTTGGACGACTTCAATGGGGGGCAACAAAGTATGGATAGCCCGCGCCATCACTGATTTTGCCGTACCGCGACGACCTGCGATCGCAACTCCTCCCAAGCCGGGATCGACTGCGGCGAGGAGTAAGGCGAATTTAATCGCATCTTGCCCGACAACAGCGGCAAGGGGGAAGGAGGTAATGGGAGATGTCAGGGTAGCTGCGGGCATAGTGTTTGGGAACTGGAAGATCTATGATGAATTCTCAAGGTTATTGTAAAACGACGATGGTTACTTGTAGCTATATCGTCAATCTTTATATTATTTATATACCACATAGATTATACTAGTATAGTATCTGCTCTAAAAATTGGTACGATGCTAGATTAAGCATGGAAAAGCAGGAGCGATCTATGGTTTGAGATAAAATAAAAATACTCTCGGTGCGAGTGGCAAATGAAGCATGAACATCCCAAATAGCGATCGCGCAGTAATCGAGCAATCAAAGCTAACTGAGTATTTGCTTAACACTGAGCATAAACGTGGTGGAGCCAAAGCCAAGTTATTAATTCAATGTGGTTATTCCCTCGATAACTGGCAGGAGCTAGAAGCAGATATTCGTAAATTTCACCTAACTGTAGAAGTTAGTCTTATTAAAGAAACGACCTACGGTACGAGATATGAAATTAGTGCCAATCTCCTGACTCCTATCAAGAGACAACTTCTGGTGAGGACAGTCTGGCAAATAGACAAAGGTACCGACTTTCCTCGCTTAATCACTTTAGTTCCCGATTAGCAATATTTGGAGACTGCCATGAATTTTCCCCTTTACTCAGATATTATCTTATTGCGCGATCTTCCTGAAGAAGGTGTATATGCTGGAGACATTGGCACTGTAGTCGCACAACATGATGTTAGTGGACTAGAAACAGGTTACAGCGTTGAGTTTTTCGATATGCTTGGGAATACGGTAGCAGTTGTCACATTACCAATGAGTTGTTTCCGTCTACCAACTCGTGCAGATATACCCACAGTCAGGTGAATATGGTAAAGGAATCAAACTTTGAAATCGACAGGGATGGAAATAGCCTTCCACTGATGATTCATCCCATTCTCCTTCAATCAAAATGGTTTCTTGACTGATTTTGACATCAATTGTGTTAAGCTGAACTTCAGACAGATAAGCTTTAAGTATAACTTCCGTTTTAGTGTCGTGAAGTTTAATTTCCCAGATGGGCATTTCTGCTGTATTGCTAATCCATAGTGTCGATTGCTGAGAATCGTTGAGTAAACTGGCAACTGAATCTTGGCAAAGTTGGTTTAGAGCGTTTAATATTTGAAAAAATGTTTGAAAAGAATTCATAATCTATTTTCCTTCCTAGGGAAGGAACTTTAGGTAGTACTCTGGCTGTAAGTAGAATCACAGGAATGGATTGTGTCATTGGATTGGCTTGGAGTTTTTCAAATACGGCAAATCCATCCATTCCTGGCATTGATACATCCAGCACAATAGCATCAAATTTTGCCTGCTGCACAATCTTTAAACATTCCTCTCCTGAGCCAGCGGTGATAGTTTCCCATCCGCCCAAATCTTCTAAACACGCCTGTACAAGTTCTCTAAGACGTTCTTCGTCATCTACAATTAGTATTTGTTTTATTATCATTCCATTTCCTCTTTTTTTGTGAAAACCGATAGCATCTTCTACAGCCTATTTCAATCTTTTCCCAGTATCTTTTTTGAGTTGATCAATCGTCCACCATCAGAAGCCAATTTCTATGAGTTTACCTCTAGAGAAGTCAAACAAATAGCCTTCCGTCTTGATGGTTTATTTTTACCCAACAGCAACGACTCAGGGAAACCATTCTATGTCGTGGAAGTACAGTTTCAACCGGATGATAATTTATATTATCGTTTATTTGGGGAACTGTTTCTATTTTTGTATCTTACGGCTTTTATTGAGCTATTAAAGAATCAGCGCTTGCTATTTTTGGCTCAAGATTTAGCTGACTTGGCTGAATTAATTGCACCCTTACCAGGCTGATTTATTCTCCCCAACTGCAACAGGTTAAAACCTGTTGCTACACAAGCTAAACCGCCCTTCGGCGGTTAATTTGTTAATAACTAATACTTGACTTTCTAACCCGCGCAGGCTGGTTTTGTCTTTGTAGCTACAGATGAAAATCTGTTGTAAAATTTGAGAACCAAACAACCCTGCCTTAAACAGGGGAACTAATAACTATTTCCTCCGGTGGTAAAGGCAAAGTAAAGCAAAAAGTACTACCTTCATCCAGAATACTTTCCACCCAAATTTTAGCACCATGCTGTTCAATAATACTACGGCAGATTGCCAAACCTAACCCAGTACCACCTTTATCGCGGGCATCAGAAGCATCGACTTGCTGAAATCGCCCAAATACTGCTTCCAGTTTATCAGGAGGAATGCCTCTGCCGCGATCGCCAACAGTGATTCCCTAATCCGCTGAGTCATATCCATAATCAGCCGTTGTTGTTCAGATTGCTGTCGCAACAAATTTTCTGTTTCCTTGCGCTTATCAATATTCATCGCTGTACCAGTCATGTGCCAGGGTTTTCCTGAGTCATGGCGGAATCGCTCCTGTTGGTTTTTCCAATGAATATATTTGGCACTATTTTAGGACTTAGGTAACTACACTTTTAACTGATACAGCGGTTACCGATATAATGCGGTACACTTAATTAATCATCAACATTTAAGCAATTGGTTTGTTAATTTATTCTACTGTACCTCATGAGATCGGAAACCACTGTAACTTGCACACCTTCCAATTGGGCGGTTGAAACCGCAGCTACACAGACAAAACCCGCCTGCGCGGGTTATTAATTAGTCTGCGCAGGCAGACTTGGGAAAGTGTAGCCGCGATTTCCAATCGCCCAGGCTGATTGAGACTTAAGCTATGAAACAGAGAATTTATTCTCTGGCAAGCTGGCAGGCACGCTACGCCAACGCATCCTTTCAATTCGACTCAGTACCCGCGTCACCAATTCTGGCCCCAATACTGGCTTAGTAATAAAATCATCTGCTCCCGCAGCAAAAGCTTGGCTTAGGGATTCGGCATCGGTATGGGCTGTTACTACCAAAATCGGTAAATTTCCCCACTGAACATCTTGCCGGATTACCTGACACAAGTCTAGCCCACTCACTTTTGGCATTTCCCAATCCAATACTACTAAGTTGGGCGAATTTATGATGAGCATTTCCCAAAATCGTTCTGGTTTTGTTAAAGTAATTACTTGTAATCCCCAAGGATTTAGGAATCCTGATAAGGTAACAACTGCTGCCGGATCGTCATCGACAATTAGTACTCTGGCTTCTGATGTTTTTTCTTGAGGCAAAACGCGAGAAATCGCCTGAAAAATCTGTTCTGTGGTGGCAGGTTTGTGGATAAATTGTCTTGCACCTAAACGGGATACTGCCAATCGATCTGCAAGGCTATCTCTTCCGGTGAATACAATAACTGGTAGCTGAGGGAATTTATCTTTCAATTCCCGCAACAGGATTAATCCATCTTCCTCAGTATCTGGGAAAGTCAAGTCCAAAAGTACTACATCAGGAGTTGCTAAGGCAAGGCGCGATCGCGCGGCTGCTAAATTGGGAGTAACTTTTATTCGCACACCATATAATTCAGCTTCTGCTAGTAATTTTTCTGTAAGAATAGGATCGTCATCAATTACTAATACACGATAATTTTTACTGGTATTAACTGGGGCTGATCTGGCGGTAACTGGCGTTTTAGTTAGTTCTTGTTCTAATCCCTTCACCAGATCAGAGAATCGGGATATTTCTCCTGGAGTTAAGGGGCGATCGTTAATTAACAAATGCTCGATTTCTCGTGCCAATCTCGATCCTTCTGGATAACCAAATGAACCCATCGAACCTGCCAATTTATGAGCTTCATGTTTGGCATTTTGGTGTAATTCTGGATCTAGATACCCTCCTAAAATAGCTGTGTTGGCTTGGGCTAAGATGGAAACTTGAGCGTGAAAAGAATTCCGGAACTTTTCCAGAACCCTATTAACGGCTTTTATGTCTTTTTTGGGCTTATTTTCCTTACTTTTATCTATTTGAGTGGCAGGAGTGCTAGAATTCTCTGGAGTTTCTTTAGGATAAGGCTTGAGTCGATAGCCCATGCCATAAATGGTTTCAATAATATCTTCAGTGAATCCAGCTCCTTTCAGTTTTTTACGCAGATCTTTAATATGAGTATTAATCGCTCTTTCCGTGGGAGGATCGTCAAATTCCCACAGGCGATCTAGAATAGCACTGCGAGTAAAGATGCGATTAGGATTTTGGAGAAACAATTCTAGTAACTTGTATTCTGTAGCTGTCAGGGAAATTATTTCCTTGCCAAATGTTACTGTAGCAGCAGTTAAGTTTAAACAGAGATTCCCCCAAGTTAAGCTAGAAGAAGAGTCTAAATCACTTGCCCCACTCCGTCGGAATAATGCCCGAATTCTTGCTAGTAAAGCTTCTGAGTTATATGGCTTAATTACATAATCATCTGCCCCAGCATCTAATCCTGCCACAAGATCGGGATTAGAATTTTTGGCAGTTAGTAGTAGGATGGGTTTGGAGTAACCTTGGGATAGCCCTTGGCGGTACGAATCCCGTAATCGCAGTTTTTTACAGAGGCTAATACCATCTAGATTGGGAAGCTGTAAGTCTAGTAAAATCAGATCGTATTCAACTGCGATTGCCATATCTAAGCCAGTTTGCCCATCTCCTGCGATATCAATTTCATATTGATTCGCAGTCAGAAGCTTGGCTAAGGCAGCACTAATTAATGTATCATCTTCTACCAGCAGAATTTTCATGATAGTGATATTTTAGGGTTGTGGCTGCCTAAATTTTATATCAACTCCGGTAGCAAATGTCAAACCTATACAGAGTGAGGAATATTCATCAAAGCAGTTGTTAAATCTTCTACCTTAAAGGGTTTGCGAATAAAATCATTCATTCCTGCTTGCAAACATTCCTGACGATCTTCTTCCATTGCGTTTGCTGTAACAGCAATAATATAGGGTTGATTATCTTCTGGGAAATTGTTGCGAATATGTCTACTAGTTTCGAGTCCATCTAATTCTGGCATTTGCACATCCATCAAGACTACATCATAACATTGACGTTTGAGTGCCTCTAAAACTTCTATCCCATTCGCAGCAATATCTACATTGTAACCTAGACGTTTTAGCTGCATGATGGCAACTTTTTGGTTAACAATATTATCTTCTGCCAGTAAAATTCTCAGCGGAAAACGTCCCCCTAGAGTTGGGTCAATTTTTTGCTCTATTTCTTCCTGATGGTTAGCGATATTTTTTTTGATCGTCGGTGTACTCAAAATACTAATAAGACTATTATAAAGTCTCAAACTTTTAATGGGCTTAGTCATAATTGCCGCAAAATATTTTTCTAAAACAGGTTTATTTATTCCTACAGAAGTAAGTAATATTAATGGCAACTTAGGATTATTATGATTTCTATAAATTATTTCAGCTAAGGTTAAGCCATCCATATTGGGCATTTGCATATCCAAAACTGCGATATCAAAAAGTGGTTCCTCTTGCAAACAGGCTAAAGCTTCCTCGCCCGATGCGGCTTCCACAACAAACATCCCCCATGATTGAGCTTGTAAACGCACAATCTGGCGATTGGTGGGGTTATCATCGACTACCAATAATCGCTTATTATGTAAATTAGTTGCTTCTAAACGATCCGAAACAATTTTGCTATGGGCGGTGGCTTTTCCTCGGATAGTGAAATGAAAAGTTGAACCTTGTGCTACCTCACTTTCCACCCAGATTTCACCTCCCATCAGATTCACAAGTCGCTTGCTAATGGCTAATCCTAATCCTGTGCCACCATACTTACGAGTAGATGAAGCATCAACCTGGGTAAAGGATTGAAATAGTTTAGCAATACGATCTTGAGGAATACCAATTCCTGTATCTTTAACTTGAAAATGCAATTCATACCAAGACTCAGTGCTACTTTCTAATTCAGTAGATTCGATATTTACTGAGTCAATCGGTTTGGCTTTTAAGAAAACAAATATTTCTCCTGATTCAGTAAATTTAATCGCATTGCCAAGTAAATTGACTAAAACTTGACGGAGGCGGGTGCTGTCAGTAATGATGGCATTGGGAGTGTTAGCTTCAATGAGATAGCCCAATTCCAAATTTTTGGCTATAGTTTTGCTGGCAATTAAGTCAATGGCACTCTCAATACATTCGTACAAATTACAAGGCTGTTGTTCTAGTTCTAGTTTACCTGCTTCAATTTTAGAAAAGTCAAGAATATCGTTAATAATTTCCAGTAAACCATCGCCACTATTGCGAACTATTTCAACAAATTCTCTCTGTTCAGTATTAAGATTAGTATCAAGCAATAAACTTGTCATCCCAATCACGGCATTCATCGGCGTGCGGATTTCGTGGCTCATATTCGCGAGAAACTCTGACTTGGCAATATTTGCAGATTCTGCTGCACTTTTTGCCTTTTCTAATTCTTGAATTAGGTTTTCTTTGCCTTGATTCTCAGCTTCAACTATTTGGGCTAATTTTTGTCCATAAACTGTCACGGATACGATAATAATAAAAATTGCCAGCGCAATGATATACTCATATTTTTTTAATCGTTTTGTTTCTTCTTTTTGCTGATTTAATAAATTTTGTTGAATTTCACTAATATTTTGGCGCAAATCGCTCAATACTATATTTAATTCACCATACCGACGATCCATTATCGCCATTTGTGCGGCGGCTATTGTTGGTTTGTTTTCTTGAAAATAAGTAAAAATCAAGTCACTCTCCTCGATCATATTGCTCATGGCTCGATCGAGTTCATCTAACTTGAGCAATAATTTGTGAGATTTATCTGAATCAATATCATTTATTAAATCTTGCTTTACCAAAGCTAACTTTTCATAAAATAATGCCAGTGCTATTTTAAATTTCTTAGATTCTGATTCTGGAGCTTGAGATTGAAAGATATTATTACCTGGAGCATTCACTGCCCCAGCTAATTGTCCCAATTCTGAATATTGATGTAAACGTTGTGACCATTGTTGATTGATTTCAACAGATTTAGCATAATTAGCTGTAATCTGATGGTTAAGATATAAACTAGCTGAAATAGTGAATATGTCAAATATTGCTAATACATAATAAATTAAATGCCATTTTGGTCTGGCTTTAGCTTTGCCTATAATACTTTGCTTGGATGAAATCATCTTGTTAATTTCCTTGCCGATCTTTATTGTGTAATAGACTACATACTTCAATATAGCCTACTAAATTGGGGCGCGTCAGATCTTGTCTAGTCTAGAAGGTTATCGATCCCAAAGCGATATGGTCAAAGTGATAGAAAACTGAGGATTGACTTTTTTATCCCGAAGTAATATAATATCCATCTAATAGAGTAAGTCAGCCTAATCCAGCAAATTACAGGGTTAATAGCCCGATCGCAAGATAAAGCTGGAGCGGAGGAACCAATTTTTGGGGCGTATCTCTATGCTTCGCAAGCAAAGCATAGAGATGGACAACTCTCTGTCCTAGCCCGTCAGCTAACTTCGTAGGCGTTGAGAGGAGACTGAAGAGACAGCATTCTTGTAATGCCTTGAACTCATCAGTAATCCTTGCTGGTACTGCTCATTTTTTCTGTACCTGCTATTGACAAGAGGCATAAAAAATGATATATCAACTTAACTTGGCTGCAAAAATTGCAGTCACTGGTCAAGCTATTTGGAAACGGACAAAACCCTTAATTCTGCGAGATGTTGTTCTTCTCCCCACTATTGGATTTTTAGGTATTATCTTGCTCTGGTGGTTGGCGGCTACCTTTTTAACAGATTTAATGCCCACACCTTTGGAAGCCATTATTGATAATGCGGAATATGCTAACCCATTCTTTCGCAAAGGACCTGGTAATTTAGGATTGGGTTGGTTATTGTTAGCAAGTTTACGACGAGTATTAATCGGATTTGGCTTAGGCGCGGTTGTGGCGATTCCCTTGGGTTTTTTAATTGGGATGTCGCGGGAAGCAATGTTAGCACTAAATCCCTTAATTCAAGTTTTTAAACCAGTTTCGCCTTTAGCTTGGTTACCAATTGCTTTGTCTATTTTCAATCTAGCGGAACCTTCAGCAATTTTTGTGATTTTTATCACCTCTTTGTGGCCGACAATTATTAACACTGCCCTGGGAGTTGCTAGTGTAAATAAAGATTATCTTGATGTGGCACGGGTGCTAGAAATGCCTCGAATTCGGCAAATTACTAAGATTATTTTACCTGCGAGTTTGCCTTACATTTTTACCGGATTGCGGATTAGTTTGGGAATTGCTTGGTTGGTAATTGTGGCGGTGGAAATGTTGACGGGGGGTGTGGGGATTGGTTTTTTTGTTTGGGATCAATGGAATCGGTTGAATTTGAGTGCGGTGTTTTTGGCGGTGATTGTAATTGGGGTGACGGGGTTGGTTTTGGATTATGGGTTGGGTAGGTTGCAGGTTTGGGCGACTCATCGTCCAGTTTTGGTTAATCGGTGATTTGATTTTGTTTTTTTTAACGCAAAGGTGCGCAAAGGTTTTTTTGAGGCTTCTGTGTTTAGCAATTACCCTATGAATAATATAAATCGACGGCAGTTTTTACAAGGAATGAGTGTAGCAGCAGCGGGTGTTGCTTTGTCAGGTTGTGGTTTTGAGGGTACTTCTCAGGAATTATCTGAGGCGGCTTTGGCGGTTGAACAAATTGTTAAGCCGGGTAGTTTGGAAAAGCCGAATATTACGGTAGGATATGTGCCTGTTAATGATTGTGCCCCATTTGCGATCGCGCAGGAAAAGGGTTTTTTTCGGAAGTATGGATTGACTGTGAATTTGAGTCGGGAAGCGAGTTGGGCTAATTCTCGCGATGGGCTTATTTTTGGTCGTTTGGATGCTTCGCCTGTGGTATCTGGTGCGGTGACAAATGCCAGAATTGGGGCTGAGGGTGCGCGTCATGCACCTTTGTGTGCGGCGATGACTATTCATCGACATGGAAATGCGATGACTATGAATAAAGCGATGTGGGATTACGGGTTGCGCCCATGGCGGGAATATAAAGGAGATTTGGAAAGATTTGGGCGAGATTTTCGCGGCTATTTTGATAGTTTACCTCCTGAAGAACGAATTTGGGCTGTGGTTTTGAGTTCGTCGATTTATGAGTATTTTGTTCGCTATTTATCGGCGGCGGCGGGAGTGAATCCTGCTGAAGAATTTCGGGTGATTATTATCCCACCTCCTCAGATGGTAAATACGATGCGGATTGGGGCGATGCAAGCTTATATGGTAGCGGAACCTTGGAATACAAGAGCTATTACAGGTAATGAAGGGGTGGGTTTTACTTTTGCCCAAGGTAGAGAAATTTGGGAAGGACATCCAGATAGACTGTTGGGGGTAATGGAATCTTTTATCGAGGAAAATCCTAAAACTTATCGCAGTTTAGTTAAAGCCATGATTGAAGCCTGTCAATATTGTAGTAACCCCAAAAATCGCCCCGAAGTGGCAACATTCATTACCAATCCTTCCTTTACAGGTGCAAAACCGAAAAAACCTGGATTACCTATTGACAAATTTACCAGGCCAGGAATAGTAGGAGAATATAATTACGGTGGCTTTGACAACCAACAACGGATGTGGAACGATGTAGAAACTACTATGTTTTTTGATTTAACTACCAAACTTGTCCAAATTCCCGGAGATCACTCTACCTTTTTATGGCAATCTGAAAGTATCTGGTTAATGACTCAAGCCACACGTTGGGGACAAATTAAAGAATTCCCCAAAGATGCAGAAAAAAAAGCCCATCAAGCATGGCGCACTGATCTCTATCGAGAAATCGCCACCGAAATGGGGATAGAATGTCCCAAAGATGACTATAAAATAGAACCAGCAGCAGCCTTCATCGACAAAAAAGAATTCGACCCCAGCAATCCCATCCGATATCTCAACAGCTTTGAAATTCGCGCCAACAGTCCCCAAAAATTTTACTCATCTTAATTCCCTCTGTGTACCTCTGTGAAAACCTCTGCGTACCTCTGTGTTAAAAACACCAACCCCAAAAATACTATCATGAAATCAACCGAATTCATCCCCCAAACCCCAACCATCAGTAATCCCCAATTTGTCCAAATAGAAAACCTCACTAAATCCTACCCCACTCCAGGTGGTGGCGAAATCGTCATTTTAGATAAAATTAATCTCACCATTCGGGAAGATGAATATATCTCCGTTATCGGACATTCCGGTTGCGGAAAATCAACCTTACTTAAAATAGTCGCTGGATTAGAAAAACCCACCTCTGGTTTAGTGAAATTAGATGGTAAAGAAATTCGCAAACCAGGAAGCGATCGCATGATGGTTTTTCAACACTATTCTCTCCTCCCCTGGCTCACTGTTGAAGGCAATATCCGTCTCGCTGTGGATGAAGTGTTTAAAACGGCTTCTATCATTGAGAAAAAACAAATTGTCAACGAACATATAGATATGGTAAACTTAACCCACGCAGCTAATAAATATCCTGATGAAATATCTGGGGGAATGAAGCAAAGAGTGGGTATTGCTAGAGCCTTAGCTACTCGCCCTAAAATGTTATTAATGGATGAACCTTTCGGTGCGTTAGATGCGCTAACCCGCCGAAAATTGCAGAAACAAGTATTGGATATTTGGGAAACTCATCGCCAAGCTGTGATGATGATTACTCACGATGTGGATGAAGCAATTTATATGTCCGATCGAATTGTGATGATGACTAATGGACCTAAAGCTAAAATAGGAGAAATTTTAGAAGTACCTTTTCTCCATCCTCGCGATCGCAAACAACTCCGAGAATCTAAAGAGTATTACGAAGTGCGCAACCATGCTTTAAATTTCCTGGAGAAGTATTTTACCCCAGATGATTAGTTGCCCATTCTAGATAACTAGGAACTTAGTTTAGTTATTGTAATACTAGTAAGGCAATATTCTCGATTGTAATACATCTGGTAGGATTGGGTTTCGTGACATCTACCCAACCCACACTTTTTACCTAACTAATCATTAATTATGCGATCGCCAAAGGTATAATTACTTTGGCGATATTGACTTTTGGCTTAAGGCGTGATACTTTGAGTTATTTGACTATCCCAGTAAATAATCGGGATAGACAAACAATATCACCTTAAAAGTGCCAAAACAATTATAAGATATCATGCCAATTCATCTCAGTCCAATTGCCCTGACGATGGGCGTTTTAATTCTCGCATTGATGTGCTTTATCGCCGAGTGGTTACCTGTCGATATTACCGCTATTTGTGTGACGGTGGTGTTGATGATTTTGGGATTAGTGACTCCAGATGAAGGTATCGCTGGCTTTAGCAACTCCGCTACCATTACAGTCATGGCAATGTTTATCCTTAGCGAGGGGATTAGCCGTACTGGTGTAATTTTAATTGTCCGAGATTTCCTAGTGAAATGGGGTGGAAATAATCCCAATCAACAAATCTTTGTCATGGGAGCAATTATTGGTCCAATCACTGCTTTTTTAAATAATACTGCTGTCGTAGCTGTATTTTTACCCATTATCGAAGATTGGTGCAGGAAGCGAAATATCTCCGTATCAAAACTTTTGATTCCCTTATCCTATGTCACTGTTTTGGGAGGCATGATTACCTTAATTGGCACATCTACTAATATTGTCGCTAGTGGGGTAGCTAAAGACTTAGGGTTTAAAGGATTTGGATTATTTCAATTCACGGCGTTAGGAATTATTACTTTTATCGTAGGGCTAATTTATCTCTCTCTATTTGCCCCCCGACTTTTACCGGATCGCAAACCATCTGGCGGTAACCTTGTTTCTCAAGAATACGGGTTAAAAGATTATGTTAGCGAAATTATCATTAAACCTCGTTCTTCTTTAATCGGACAAACATTGCGCTCCAGTGAAATTCAGCGTAAATTCGATTTAGATGTACTGGAAATAATCAGAGATGACAGTCATTTCCCCCAACCCATCGCCGATAAAATATTAGCCGCTGGGGATATTTTACTGGTACGGGGTGGCAGAAGCGATCTTCTGAAAATTCGAGATGAACGGGGAATTAATATTCTACCCGATGTTCAGTTTAGTCAAAAAGGTTCAGCAGAAGAACAAATGACTTCTCAGGAAGAAGGGGTAGCAGAAGTTTTAATTCTCTCCAACTCAAATATTATCGGTTCCACCTTGAAAGATTTACGGTTCCGCCAACGCTACAATACCACAGTATTAGCCATCCGCCGAGGTGAGGAATTGGTGCGAGATCGGATGGGTAAAATTCCTCTCCGTTTTGGCGATTTACTATTAGTACAAGGACCGAAAGAAAGTTTACTTGGATTGCAAACTAGCAGCGATTTATTAGTTATGGAGCAACAAAATGTAGAATCTATGCGGAAAAATAAAGCTTGGATTGCCATAGCAATTCTCTTTCTCGTTATACTTATCGCGGCTTTTGATTGGATGGACATTTTAGTCACATCTTTAGCTGGTGTTATTGTCATGATTTTAACGGGATGTCTCAAACCTGGAGAAATTTATAATGCTGTGCGCTGGGATGTAATCTTTCTGTTAGCCGGACTTTTTCCCCTCGGTACTGCGATGAAAAACTCAGGAACAACGGAATGGCTGGCGACTAATTTAGTAGCAATAGGAGGTAATTTTGATGGTTTTTGGCTTTTAGTGTTCTTCTACTTAGCTACCAATTTATTAACCGAACTACTTTCTAATAGTGCGGCGGTTATTTTGATGATTCCCATTGCCGTTAAAGTTGCAACAACTCTCAGTCTTAATCCTTTTGCATTCATGTTTGTTGTCACCTTTGCTGCATCCAATAGTTACCTGACTCCTATTGGTTATCAAACTAATACCATGGTTTATGGTCCCGGCGGTTATAAGTTTCTTGACTTCACGCGAGTTGGACTACCGCTTAATTTAATCTTGAGTATACTAACACCACTACTAATTGTTTGGCTGTATGGTTTGTGATCGTTTGAGGGGAAAGGAAGAGAAGAATATTCTGTCCAGTTAAATACCTATCATTGGAATAGAGAATCAAGAAATATATGGAAACTTTACATGCCGTAATTGCTACTGGAACATTTGCCGCCGTCATTCTCTTCATCATGACGGAGTGGATTCACCTAACGGTAGCAACATTTCTGGGAGCATTGATCCTGATATTTACTAATGTGATGACTTTGCAAGATGCTGTTGGCTACATCGGGCAAAGTTATGCAACTATCGCGCTATTTTTCGGTGTTATGGTTCTCGTGCGAGCATTTGAACCAACTAAAATATTTGATTATTTAGCCACTCAGATGGTGTTGTTAGCCAAAGGGAAAGGGAAAAACTTACTCTTAGGAATTATCGGAATTACCACGCCAATTTGTGCTGTTTTGCCTAACGCCACAACTGTCATGTTATTGGCTCCTTTAATTCCACCTATGGCGGCAGAATTAGGTGTAGATTTTGTGCCATTACTGATTCTCATGGTATTTGTCGCTAATAGTTCAGGATTGCTAACCTTAGTCGGAGATCCAGCAACATTTATTGTCGGAGATGCGGTTAATATTAGCTTTGTTGATTACCTATTCCGGTTAAGTTTTGGGGGAGCAATTGCTGTTGTAACCGTTTTAGTAATGACTCCGTTTCTATTTAAAAAGATTTGGCACAAAGAGTTAGATACTTTAAACAATTTACCACATCCTAAAATCAACCATCCCAGAGTTTTAGCATTAGGTGGATTGATTGTCGCTTTGGTACTAACATTTTTTGTCATTGGAGAAACCTTACCCGTGCCAATTTCTCCAGCGGCTGTTGCTTTATTGGGAGCAGCTTTAGCATTACTCCTGGCTCATCAGAGTAAAATTGATACGGTGAATAATATATTGCGGGATCTAGACTGGAGTACTTTAATATTTTTTATGAGTATCTTTGTCCTGATTGGCGGACTGCAAAAAACGGGTGTCGTCAATAGCTTGTCTGGACTATTGGCAACTATGTTAGGACAAAATATTCCATTAGGTTCGCTCCTTTTACTCTTTTTTGTCGGCTTATTATCCAGCGTTGTCCCCAACATTCCGCTGGTAGTAGCAATGGTTCCCCTACTGAAACAGTATCTAGTTAATGTTGGTTTAGTCGGACCTGAAGTACTAGATCCCAATTTTGCAGGTCAATTTCCACCAGAAGTGCTACCCTTATTCTATGCCATGATGTATGGCGCTACTTTGGGAGGTAATGGTACATTAGTAGGAGCATCATCTAATATAGTTGCGGCGGGCATTTCTGAGCTGCACGGACGTACCATATCATTTAAAAGATTTCTGCACTACGGTATTCCCGTGATGGTTATGCAACTGATTACCGCCGCCTTATACGTGGTAATTCGGTTTTTAGTGTAAGGATCAAATGGACCTAAAATTTTATCGAGATATTCAGTCTCTCCTGAAACAGTTAGCGACTCACCCTCTAACCGTCAAGGATATTCTGGCTCAAACCTCGGAGCGAGGGTTTAGCGTAATGATATTATTATTAACGTTACCCTTCTTGTTCCCAGTGCCACCCGGATTTGCTACTGTTTTGGGTTGGGGGTGCTTTCTGTTAGCACTCCAAATGGCGATGGGGCGCAGAAAGCCATGGCTTCCTCGCCAAATCGCTAAGTTTCAATTTCCCCAATGGTTTAGTCGGGAACTTTTAATAAACCTAAAACGCCTAACGAAGCTATTAGAAAAATTCGTCCGTCCTCGGTTGCTATCAGTAGCAGCTAATCCTAAAATATGGAGATGGAATGGTATCTGTATTGCTTGGTTAACAGTATTACTTATGTTGCCAATTCCCTTTACCAATCCTATCCCGACTGTAGGAATTTTACTATTAGCAATTGCCACATTAGAAGAGGATGGCTTGCTGATGTGCATCAGCTATGGAGTGATGGCTTTAATTACTCTATTCTTTGGCTTCATTTTTTATGCCATCTGGCTGGCACCTCAGTTACTTCCAAATCTGTTTCAATGATTATTAATCCAATCAAGTTTATTATATAGCCATAGGTTAGGAAACTAAGCATCCACAAAGCTCTATGAATCAGGAATACCTGTCATCTAAGCGAGCCTTACTGATAGTAAACCGTCACGCTAGGCAAGGAAAGGAGCGCCTAGCTGATATCATTACTCAATTGCAGCAACTGGGCTTCATCTTACTTCAAGAATCTACAGAAAATCCTAGGCAACTCCCCGAAGTCATCCGTCGCTACCGAAATCAAGTTGATTTAGTCATCATTGGCGGTGGGGATGGCACTCTTAATGCTGCTGTAGAAGGTTTAATTGATACTCAGCTTCCTTTGGCAATTTTGCCATTGGGAACAGCTAACGACTTAGCCCGAACATTAAAAATTCCTACCTCAATCCCTGATGCTTGTCAAGTTATTGCCACCGGAAAATTGCATAAGATTGACTTAGGTTGCGTGAATGGAAAGTATTTTTTTAATGTGGCAAGTTGTGGTTTAAGCGTGCAAATTACGCAGCGCCTCACCAAAGAAGCAAAACGCCGTTGGGGAGTTTTTGCTTACGCCGCAATTGCTTTACAAGTCATTTGGCAAGCGAGATCTTTTAAAGCAGAGATTAGACAAGGGGGTGAATCTATTTTAGTCAAAACTATACAGATTGCAGTAGGAAATGGGCGGCATTATGGTGGCGGAATGACAGTAGTTCATGATGCCACTATTGACGATTGCAGACTGGATTTGTACAGCCTAGAAATTCGCCACTGGTGGCAAATATTAGCACTACTTCCAGCTTTGTGGCAGGGAAGACAAGCAGCTTTGCCAGGGGTAAGGAGTCTCGAAGGTACGGAAATTGAGATTTATACTCGCAAACCACTTGCTATTAACACGGATGGAGAAATTACCACCCAAACCCCGGCTAAATTTCGCGTAATTCCCAAAGCTTTATCAGTTTTAGTTCCCGATTC
>NZ_JAMZMM010000006.1:0-17816 GCF_024178385.1 Limnofasciculus baicalensis BBK-W-15
GTTTTAACGGACTTAAGCTATTAGACAGTGGCTGATAGCCACTGGCGGTTTTGGCAACTAGTGCAAGATCTGAGTTTAACCTAATTAACTGAACCTTTGAATACAACTTGATTATCTTTCACTTCCATATCGTTGACTTTCAATTGTCCCATTTCCACAGCGATATTGAGTTTTTGGGCTAGTTTTTCTTGAGGAACACCTAATTTATTTGCTAATTCGGCAACAGTGAAACTTAAGTTGCCGATTTTGACTTCTGGATTATTACCTAATGTCAATTTACCGTTTTCTATAGTTGGTTTTCCTGATAAACCAACATAAATATCTCGATCCTTAGCAAAAGGTAATTTAGTTAGTGCTTTTTCTAAAACAGCTTTTTCCTTGCCATTTGTCGGTAATTCTGATAGATTAACAACTGTTCCTGTTTCGATCTTACCCTCTTTGATCGTAGTATGAACATGAGGCAAATTGGCAATATCTTGACTCTTATCCATTCTTTCAGATAGTTCAACTATCATCATATCGTTAAATTCGCGATCGCTAAATCCTATTTCTACGTTTTTAGGGTTAGCGCTTGCTGAATTATCTGAGGCAACGGATAATACTGATTCTGGTGAATTATTACTGGATTTATTAGATTCAGCTACATTACCATATATTTTGGCTTGCAATCTGGATTTAGCAGCGATAATATCAGATCGATCGACTAATTCAACTTGTTTCCGTTGATTACCAGACTTACTACTATACCACGCAGGCAGTTTAGTTGCTTGTAGCCAATAGTAGTAAAGAGATATGCCTCCTGCACAAGTAAATAGGAAAAATATCAGGAAAAACTTTCTGATCGCTCTTTTTTGAGAAATGTTCATGATATAGCAACCCACGGTGAGGAAAAGGAACAATTCATTTTGATGTTGCAGGCGTGTACCACCAACTTCTCCTCACGGCTTTGGTGACTGGTATAAAATGATTGGAGGAGTAGGGTATTTTAGGAATTCGGTAGTTTCACTAGTCTGGCAACCTGATTTTTCTATTATAGACAACCTATCTCAGTGAATGTCCACAACTTTACTCAATCTTCATAAAATGTCCATAACTTTACTCAAACTTTATAAAAGATTGACAACTTTACTAAAGCTTTATAATCAGTATGTAATATCATGCCCACCCTACAGTTATTGATATTGGTGTAAGATCTCAGTATTATCGTAAAAATTAGCATTAAGAAACCCGGTTTCTTCGAGAAACCGGGTTTCTTGGTTTAAGGTTTATTTACCAATAATAGCAGCAGCCGGAGGCAACGCTAATTTAGACGCTGGATTTGGCTGATGTGATACAGGAGTATCACCGATTAATCCTCCTTCCTCAGAGACATCTTGAAGTAAAGCTTCTCGAATCAGTCGCGCTATTAATCTTTGTGCTAATCCACCTGCTATTTTTTGTCCCATTTCCTGAGTTTCTGGCTTGATTAAAAGCTGGGGAATCATCTGTATTAGCTGGATGGGATCGAAACCGGGTGTCTTACTGAGAATTTCCCAAATTCGCTTAATATGATCTGCACTTTGAGGAAGTTCGACAATTTTTTCTGGTGTCTTCTTTTTCTCAACCCAACCCAACTGTACTTTCACCGAATAGGTGAGTCTGTCTAACGTCTGACGGCCAAAAGTATCGGTGGCTTTAATAATTTCTTGAATCAACTGTTCCCGAATTAGCGTACCTCGCTCTGAGAAGATAAATTCTAGGGTTTGATTCAATACATTATTTAGATCGTAATCTGACGACTGGGCGGCATTTTTCAACAGATTTTCTAACCGATTCCAGCGGAAACTACCATCTTTGATGAGTAAATCTTTTAGAGATGCTCGCAATTCAGGGGACGAGTCTGTTAATAATCGTTTGGCTACATAAGGATAGGCTTTACTTAGTACCTTAAAGTTCGGATCGATACTAATCGCAATCCCTTCCAATGTAACTAAGGAACGAATAATCAGTGCGTAGTAAGCAGGTACTCGGAAGGGATATTCATACATTACTTCCGATAACTGATCTGTGATACTCTTAAAATTTAGTTCCGCTACACTAGCACCTAATGCGTCTTTAAACACATTCTCTAGGGCTGGAATAATTGGAGTTAAATCTGTCTCGGGGGTGAGAAACTCTAGGGTGACATAATCATTAGCCAATCCCACAAAATCACGATTGACTAAATGTACGACAGCTTCGATTAAACCATACCGTTGATAAGGCTTAACTTGGCTCATCATGCCAAAATCAAGATAGGCTAGTTTACCTTCAGGGGTAGCTAATAAATTACCAGGATGAGGATCGGCATGGAAAAACCCATGTTCTAATAATTGCCGTAAGGAACATTGTACCCCAACTTCAACCAAGTACCTGACATCAAGTCCTTGAGCTGCAATCTCATCCATTTTAGTCAGCTTTGTCCCCGTTATCCACTCCATAGTTAGGACGCGCTTTCCCGTATATCCCCAATAAATTCGCGGCACATAAATATCTGGGATATGACCATAAAGTTTAGCAAATAATTCGGCATTTCTTCCTTCCTGAGTGTAGTCCATCTCCTCATAGATGCGGGCACCAAATTCATCCATAATTGCGACTAAATTGCTCCGCACCCGCTTCACATTCTTTTGCACCCAGCCAGCTAGACTTCTAAGAATGTAAAGATCCAGGGTAATCAGTCGATCTAATCCTGGGCGCTGCACCTTAACAGCCACAATTTCCCCGGTTTTTAGCTTACCTTTGTAAACTTGTCCCAGGGATGCTGCGGCAACTGGATCTGGAGTTAATTCCGCATATATTTTATCTGGGCTATCGCCTAATTCTTCCTTGATAAACTGATAGGCTAATTCATTAGAAAATGGTGGCAATTGATCTTGGAGTCTGGATAATTCTTCTAAAAATACTGGTGTAACTAAATCTGGGCGTGTGGATAGTGCCTGTCCTACTTTAATATAGGCTGGTCCCAAATTAGTCAATAGTGTTCGCAACTGAATTGCTCGCCGTCGCTCATTTAATGAATTCCGCCCCCGAAAGCGATCCCACCAGATATTAATCGCAAATAATAGTACAGGAAAGGTGATGTTTAATATCCGCCTCAAGACTGTCAGGGGGGCTTTGCGGTATTGCTCGGCAATTGCTACGGGGTTGTAGCGCATTCCTTCTGTATCTGCGATGGGGGCAGTTTCTGCGACAGGGGCAGTTTCTGGCATCTGGGGTTTATTTGGCGCTACCGCGTCGCTGCCCTCATACTCGATCGCTATTGCTTCCTTTGAGTCTGGTACTATCGCTATTTTCACTGCTGTTTTCACTGGTGTTTTCACTGCTATTTTAATATCTTTTTCCTGCAAAATGACTATAGATCGTATTAATTAAGAAGCAATCTCGTCAATCCATTATTTTGTGCTATAATAGTAGTCCGCTTCTTCTTGACTTTCAGATTATTGTTGTAGCATTGCCGTCAGATCGTTTCAGTAATTATATACTAGGTAAACTTCAAAGGATTTAAGAGAAGTCAGGGGTAAGTCAAATAGCCTCTAACCACTCAAGCAAAATCATTATGGCTAATTTTCTGCCAATATTGGCTTTTGCCACTCTCCCGTGAGGTTTCTATGAAACTATTACCTTATGACTCTTTTACCATTCAGACTAGAGATCCCTTACCTCTGATTCTACAAAGACTGAATACTAAAGTTGAAGCACCCAGAATTAGATTCGGATTCTCTCACCACCATGCCCTTTATCAGGGAACCGTATCCGAGGGTGAATTTAAAATTACTCGTATCATTAACTATCGTAATTCATTCTTACCTATAATTCGAGGAAGTTTTGAACAGCAACCAGATGGCACGACAATAATACATATTACAATGGGACTCCATCCCTTTGTCATGGCTTTTTTATGGTTTTGGTATTTGACATGGTACAGCGGCTCAATACCAATAGTATTTATTGGTGGAATGCCCAGTATCATAGCGGTACCTTTGATCGGTTTACCTATCCTAATTTTGGCTGCATTTTGGTATGGATTCTGGTTTGAAGCAGACAGAAGCCGCCGTGAAGTAACGGAGATAATTCTTGGCGAAATTGGGCTGGAGAATAATGAGGGCGATCGCAAAAATAGTACTTGGCTAAGAAAGATAGCGCAAGGGATTGGGATCGTACTGTTTGTTGCGATAACTTTCACAATCTTGAGAATAAGTTTCCTACCCTTTTTATCCGTTGAAACTAAAGAGATAACTCACCCTTGTCAAAGCGAACAAACTCATTCCCCCTACTGTGACTTCTCCCTTATTCGCACCATCACAAATCATCCATCAGCATCTGTTATTGCCATCAGCGCCGATAGTCGCACCCTAGTTAGTGGTGGTGATGATAAAGCGATCAAAGTCTGGGATATAGCAACAGGAAAATTACAGAAAACATTGCAAAGTGATTCTGGCAAAGTTCTCTCTTTAGCAATTAGTCATGATGGCAAAACTGTAGTTAGTGGCAGTGGCGATAGAATGGTACGGGTGTGGAATATTACTACAGGTAAAAGGCAAGCAATCTTTAAAGGGCATGACAATGATGTCACTTCTATCGCTATTAGTGAAGATGGCAAAACTATTGCTAGTGGTAGTTGGGGGCTAATCGAAGTATGGGATCTCGCCACAGGCAAACTAAAATTTACCTTGCCAGATGATACCCTAAAAAAGAAGGTTACCATCGGTTTTATCACTATCGATAATGAACCCTCTCGCACAGGAATAGTAGAGATTAGTGAGGATGGAAAAACCGCGATTATTGTTAACTATAATAATATGGTAGAAGTCTGGGATCTCACTACAGGTAAGCTGCAAAATTCTTTCAAAGAGGGTTTTGGTAGCAATCTGTCTGCTAATCTTAGTTCAGATGGAAAGGTAGCAGTTATTCAATATCAAACTTATAATCATGGGGGCAAAACTAAAGTCTGGGATTTAACCACAGGAAAGGAAAAAGCTAGTCGAAGTGTCACCGCATCTTCAATTAATGCTATTCCTATGACATTGAATAAGGATAAAATGATTGGGAGTAGTAATAAAGCCATTCAAGTATGGAATCTTAATACTGCCAAATTAGAAGCCTCTATCGATACAGGATTGCTGAGTAATATTGCAATTAGTCTCGACAGTAAAACATTAGTTGGTATTACAGGCGATCCCAGTTTAATGGATGCCCAGATTAAAGTATGGCAAAGAAAAGGAGACAAATGATGTTTAGGAGAGAAGAATAGGCAGTTTATAATAAAAAACATCTAGATAAATTACGGCTTTTTAACATTTAAGTCTAACAGATCCTATTACTTCGGAAGCAGCCAGTTTTCTACGTTTAGGGCAGGTATCCGCTCAAATTCACGGACATTTGCCGTAACAAGTGTTAGGTTAAGAGCCAACGCATGGGCAGCAATTAATAAATCATTTGGGCTAACAGGTGTTCCAGCTTGCTCCAAATGGGTACGAATTTCCGCATAGTGTAGATCTACAGGTGTTTCTAGGGACAAAATAGGTAACACATCAAGGATACATTCTAGTTGCTGAAAAAGACGAGAAGAACGGCTTTTAGCTGCACCAAATCGGAGTTCACATGCCACAATAATGCTGGTACAAATCCTGTCTTCTCCTACAGTTGCAATGCGCTGAAATACTAAACCTTGAGGCTGTTTGACCAAATCGGAAATGATGTTGGTATCGAGCAGGTATTGATAAGTCATCGGTTAATTTTAAAGCGCAATGTCATCAAGTGGTAGTAACCCTTCATCCACGTCAGGAAAATTGTCTGTAATTTCTACCAAAGTGGTAAGTAGTGAAAGTAGAGATCCGGGACGAATAGGTTCGATAATTAATCGATTACCTTCTTTTCTTAATAAAACTTCTGTACCAGGTAGGGCAAATTTATAGGGAATTGTCAGGACTTGATCTTGTCCATTGCGCAAGAGATAAGCATGACATGAGTTGGGCATAAATTAATCTCCTTATCAAAATAATTGCCATTTACATTAAAACAATGTACGTCTAATTACACCTGATTGATATGAAGTAACCTGAATGATTTGTGCCTTGTACCGATAACATTTAATCTGTATCCTTCTCCACTATACTAAAGCTCATACCGAGTCGCGGTCTAATGTTTCCTTGTAGAGCAGACGGGATGCCTGGGATTGACACCCAGGACACTTAGCCCCAACAGGCGGGATGCCCATCATTAACAGGCGGGACACCTGTTCTACAATAAACCTGTCTAAAATAGAATCTTAAACCATTTTTAAGCTACCATTGAAAACCTAATTACTGGAGAAGCACATTGAATATTTTAACATAATTTTCTATCAATTACTCAGCCCAATACCACCATCCATTTTCTATGCTATTATCTTTACGAATTGAAAACTTTGCCTTGATCGATAAATTAGAAATAGAATTTGCACCCGGACTAAATGTATTAACGGGCGAAACCGGAGCAGGGAAATCTATTATTTTGGATGCCATTGATATTGTATTAGGCGGAAAAGTTACTAATCGATTGATTCGTACTGGGAGCAAACGTGCTTTAGTAGAAGCTAATTTCCGTATAGACTCTTCCCTGATAGCTTGGTTGAGCGAACAAGAAATAGATTTGCTCGATGAAACGGATTTAATTTGTAGTAGAGAAATTACCAATGATACCACTCGCAGTACCAAAGGAGAGCGGAGTAACTTGCGATCGCGCTCCAGAGTTAATGGTATTGTAGTCAACCGCCGCTTAATGGAGCAATTGCGCGATCGCTTAGTAGAAATTACCGCTCAAGGTCAAACAGTACAGCTTATGAGTCCAGCTCACCAACGGGGACTGTTAGATCTTTATGGCGGCTCTATAATATTACAGCAAAGAGATATTTGTGCTACTGCTTACCTAACATGTCAGGAAGCATTCCAATCTTTAGATAAACGACGACAATCAGAACAACAAAGATTACAAAGACTAGACTGGTTGGAGTATCAAATTCATGAACTTACTGCCGCGAACATTGCCGATGCTGAAGAATTGATCGGGCTAGAACAAGAAAGTCAGCGATTAAGCCATGTAGTCGATTTGCAACAGCAAAGTTATCGAGTTTATCAGGCTCTCTACCAAAATGATAGCGGCAGTCATGCTGGGGCAGACTTATTGGGACAAGCAGAAAGTATCTTAATTGATATGGTGCAATATGATGTCCAATTACAATCCATCTTAGATCTAGTCATTGGGGCGCGGATTCAGCTAGTAGAAGCTAGCCATCAAATTAATACTTATGGCGATAGTTTAGAAACAGATCCAGCACGACTGCAAGAAGTAGAAGAGCGAATACAAGCCCTCAAACAAATTTGCCGCAAATACGGACCAACCCTAGGAGATGCGATCGCCCATTACGAAAAACTATGTTCAGAATTAGCAGAATTAAGCGGTGAAGGGCAATCTTTAGAAGACTTAGAAAAAACTTACACACTTTGCCAAGAAACCCTAACAAATCATTGTACTCACCTAACCCAACTACGTCGAGGCGCAGCCATTGAATTAGAAAAACAATTAATCGCACAACTGAAACCCTTAGCAATGGAAAAAGTCCAGTTTCAAGTAGCACTCGAACCGATTACCCCCAGCGCAACAGGAGCAGATCGAGTCACATTTGCCTTCTCTCCCAATCCTGGGGAACCCCTACAACCCCTAGCAGCGACAGCATCAGGAGGGGAGATGAGCCGCTTCTTGCTAGCCTTAAAAGCCTGTTTCTCCAGGATTGGCAACGATCGGAAAACCTTAATTTTTGATGAAATTGACGCAGGAGTATCTGGTAGAGTAGCAGGTGCGATCGCAGAACGACTCCACCAACTCAGCCAACAGCACCAAGTACTCTGTGTCACTCACCAACCTTTAATTGCAGCAATGGCAGATCGACATTTCCGTGTCGAGAAACAAGCAATCGAGCCAGCATTTTTCGCCCTCGCCCACCTCAACGACGAACCCATTTTAGGCTTTGACGAACCCCCTACCGATAGTGAAGGTTCCCTTGAGCGTACAGTAGTTCGTGTCAGCCGCCTAGACCAGCTATCCCACCGCCAAGAAGAAATAGCCCTTCTTGCCGGAGGAGAATCAGGTGAAGAAGCCATGACTTTTGCCGAATCACTCCTCAACCAAGCTAAATTGAAGGGAGTAGGGAGTAGGGAGTAGGGAGTAGAGAATGGGGGAGATTTTTAATTGACAACTCAAAACGGACTTCGTCCCGCTTCGCTAACAAAACTCAAAACTCTCAAACCCATTCCCCACTCCCCATTCCCTACCCCAAACGCGAAAATTTCAGCAGAATAGTCTAGAATTGGCTCACCAGGCATAAGAAATAAATTGACACTGGTAAAACTTAGAGCTATGGATTAGTCTTATTCGTATACCACAAAAGCTCTGTCACCGCTCCGAAAAACCTATGCAGAAGTAGCTTAGTCAAGGCTGGTGAAAACTGCACAAAGTCGGGGAGTACCGATCGAGCGTCTTAACTGACTGCATTGATTTGGTGATGACACCTATAAGTGAACGCCAGCTTATAGCTCTGTCGTAGCGTAACGTGCCGTAGGCTAGGTAGTTAAGGAATTAGTGAACGGGTTTATAGCTATAATACTGCCTTCCTAACAAGCCATTTCAAGATTGACGTTAGCCCTGCACGCGCGTTAGCGCAGCAAACCTAACTGATTTATCCCCGATGGCAGAATATGCCGATCGAAGTCTCGCTCGCCAGAGCCAGACTTACTCAAAATCAACAAACTTGCCTGGCGCTGTACAGAAATCAAGTTACAGTTTCAAACAGAGATATGACAACTGCATTTTCAAAACCGTCGGCTTTGGATCGCAATGGTACTACCACCATTGATATTTCTGCTCAAGCGTCAGACGGAATTGTGCGTGAAGAAGCACAAGCATCTGCCTCTGGTGCATTAGCCACTACCACAGGAACATTTACGACATTTCTTGCTCCCCTGACGAAGGAGACTTTCCGAGAAGTCGTTACGGGTGTCGAGAAGAAACTTGAAGTAGTTCACCAAACCCTATCCATGCTGCTTACCAGCCAGGGGTTTGAGACAATTCTTCAGGAGATGTTAAATGCCATCACCTTGAAGACAGCCGAACTACTTGCCGCAGACAGAACGACTATTTTCTTACTGGATGAAGACAAAAATGAATTATTTTCGATCGTAGCAGAGGGAGGGAACGGCAAAACCATAGAATTGCGGATTCCAGCGGATCAGGGTATTGCCGGAGAGGTAGCAACTTTAAAGAAAGTTGTTAACATTCCTTATGATTTCTTTGACGATCCGCGATCCGAGGGTTCTAAAAAACTCTATAAGAAAACCGGATACCGGACTTATACAATGCTAACCATGCCCCTCGTGAACGAGCAAGACGAGGAGAAGAAATTAGTCGCGGTAGTCCAATTACTCAACAAGTTAAAAAGCGATCGCGATCCCAACGCCCCTCTTGAAGAAAAAATCGATCGAGAGGGGTTTAATGCTACAGATCAAAGACTATTTGAGGAATTTGCTCCTTCGATTCGCCTGATTTTGGAATCGTCCAAGTCATTTTACCTGGCAACTCAGCAGCAGCGGGCAGCCAACGCCCTAATCAAGGCGACGGAATCCCTAAGTAAAGCAAGTTTAGATTTAGAAGAAACCCTCAAGCGGGTGATGGAAGAAGCCCAAGAGTTGATGAACGCGGACAGATCTACCTTATGGTTGATCGATCGCGATCGCAAGGATCTCTGGACGAAAATCCCCCAAGCCAATGGCTCAATGAAGGAAATGCGCGTCCCCCTAGGCGTTGGCTTTGTGGGTAAAGTTGGGGTGACTGGTAAAGTTCTTAATGTTCCCTTCGATCTTTACGATCATCCAGACGCGGAAAATGCGAAAAACACCGATCCCCAAACAGGTTATCGCACCTGTAGCTTACTTTGTATGCCTGTGTTTAACGCCGATAAAGAGTTAATCGGTGTCACTCAATTGGTAAACAAGAAAAAGAGAGGTGAATTTCCACCTTACAATCCAGCAGATGGACAAGAAGCACCAGAATGTTGGAAGTCGAGTTTCGATCAAAGCGATATCGCTTTTATGGAGGCGTTTAATATCCAAGCAGGTGTCGCCCTGCAAAATGCCAAACTCTTTGCTACCGTCAAACAGCAAGAGCAGATGCAGCGGGATATCCTCCGCAGTTTGACTAATGGGGTGATCTCAACTGATAAATCTGGTAAGGTGATTGCCGCTAATGATAGTGCCAAGCAATTACTAGGTTTCAGTAAGGAAGACAATATCGAAGGTATGTCTGTCCCCGATTTGATCAAAATTAAAGATGGGGACTTTAAAAAATGGTTCGCGGATGCTTTAGCCGCCCAAGACGACAAAGCCCGCAATCAGTACTACCCCGATCAAACCTTAGTACCCCCCAGCAAAGAGGAACAACATAGCATTCACCTTTCGATCAACTCCATCGCTGATGCGTCAGATGCTAGCAATGTCTACGGTGCATTGGTGGTGATGGACGATATCAGCGATGAGAAACGCCTCAAGACAACCATGTATCGCTACATGACTCAAGAAGTAGCAGAAGAGTTGCTCAAAGGCGGCGAAGCGAAGATGGGAGGCGATCGCAAAGATGTGTCTGTTCTCTTCTCCGATATTCGCAGCTACACCAGCTTAACTGAAAAACTTCAGGCAGAAGAGGTGGTGAGTATGCTCAATGAATATTTTGAGTCGATGGTTGAGGCGATCTTTAAATATAAAGGTACTCTCGACAAATACATCGGCGATGCAATTATGGCAGTATTTGGTTCCCCCTTACCCCTGCCAGATCACGCCTGGAGAGCCGTGCAAACAGCAGTGGAAATGCGCCACCGATTAGCAGCGTTTAACGAAAAACGTTGCAAGGAGAACAAGGATCAAATCAATATTGGGATGGGGATTAACTCCGACAGTGTTATTAGCGGTAACATTGGCTCTAGCAAACGGATGGAGTTTACCGCCATTGGTGATGGTGTCAACTTAGGTTCTCGCTTGGAAAGTGCCAGCAAGCAATATGGCTGTGACATTATCATTAGCCAATATACCTTTAAACCTTGCGAAAAGCTAATCTGGTATAGAGAACTAGACTGCATTCGGGTAAAAGGTAAGAACGATCCTGTGAGAATCTACGAAGTCGTTGGGCTTCGTTCCGATCCAATTACCGCCGAAAGGGAGAAAATTATTGAGCTTTACCATAAAGGTCGGGAGTTATATTTAGATCGACAGTTTCGTAAAGCTTGGAACGAGTTTGCTACTATTGTAGAGGAACTCGATCCCAATGATAAATCCGCTAAGTTGCAAATGGAGCGAAGTCAGCACTTTGTCAATAGCCCGCCTCCTGATGACTGGGATGGGGTATTTACAATGACTGAAAAGTAGCGGATGAAGGATGAAGGGTGAAGGGTGAAGCTGAAATACAAGTTTTTTCAGACTTCATCCTTTGTACTTCAGACTTCATCCTTTCCACTTCACCCTTGTTACCGGATATACCTTGGGGCAATTTTAAAGTTTTCGAGAGAGTGTAGAGATTTTTGTTAGTTTAGAGTCAATTCAGTTGTAAGTTGTCAGTAGTTAACTTGTGAAATCAACAAAACAGGAGTTGACCGAAACCTCAAGTGACGAGCAATCGCCCCTGGGGGAACCTATCAAATCTACGACTTCTCCAGTAAGTCGCGGATTTGGCAAACTCTCTCAGGTTTTGTACCAACTCAAAGGGATTGGTGGCTGGGTAGTGCAGCGGAAGGCGTTGGTAACCAGTCTTGCGGTGACGGGATTACTGGTATTGGGACGGCAAATAAAAATATTAGAGCCGTTGGAACTAAATGCCTACGATCGCATGGTACAACTGCGACCAGCATTACCGCCAGACCCACGGCTATTGGTGGTGGAGGTAACCGAAGCCGATATTCGCTCTCTGGGATACCCAATCAATGATGGTTTAATTGCTCGTACCCTCCAGAACTTAGAACAGCATAAACCAGCAGCGATTGGCTTGGATATCTTGCGGGATGTCCCAATCGGAGCTGGGAACGCTGAGTTATTGAGTCAGTTCAAAAAAAACGATCGCATTATCCCCATTTGTCAAATTAGCGTCACCAAGAATTCAGGTACACTACCACCGCCAGGAGTACCGAAAGCTCAGATTGGTTTTGCTGATTTAGCCTTTGATCAAGGTGGGATTATTCGTCGGGCATTATTATTTCACCAATTTCCTGCCCCATCAGGTTGCACCACCCAGTTTTCCTTCGCCTTTCAGCTTGCATGGCGCTACCTGAAAACCAAGGGGATTGAGCCAGAAACGGTTGGCAAGGGTAAGGAGCAGCAACTAAAGCTAGGTAAATCTATATTTAAACCTCTTTTACCTAATTCGGGAGGTTACCAACAAGCGGATGCTGGGGGCTATCAAGTTTTATTGAATTACCGAACATCTGACAAGCTGGCAGATAGTGTGACAATAAGTGATGTTCTCAATAATCGGATCGATCCTAAGTTAGTCAAAAACCGTGTTGTATTAATCGGGGTGAGTGCCCCCAGTGAAAAAGATACCTTTTATACCCCCTATAGCACAAAAGGGCAGCAAATCCAGAGAATGCCCGGTGTTGTTATCCATGGTCACATTGTTAGTCAAATTCTGAGTACTGTTATTGATGGACGACGCTTATTTTGGTTTTGGCCGGAATGGGGAGAAATTGTCTGGATTTGGGTTTGGTCTCTGACTGGTGGTATCCTGGTACGGGTGGTGCGCCATCCCGGACAACTCGTGGTATTGGAAACCATTGCACTTAGTCTTTTGGCGGGAACCTCCTTCGCCTTATTTTTAGGCTCAGGATGGGTTCCTGTAGCCGTACCTAGTTTGGGGTTGATTCTGGGAGGTACTGGTGTCCTCGCTTACACAGCCTACCAAACTCAACAAGAACGTTCCGAGTTTGCTCGCCTAGTCTCAGAACGGGATAATAATATTATTGCCCTGCAAGCTCTATTAAAACAGACAACGAGTGAGTTGCAGACAAGCAATGATTTACAGACAAGAAATGAGTTACAGACAAGAAATGAGTTACAGACAAGAAATGAGTTACAGACAAGAAATGAGTTACAGACAACGCCAGCAAACTCATCGCTCCTTGAAGAAACTCTAACAGAAGACAACGACGAAACCGCGATCGCACCCGATCCCGAGTCAACCGCTGTTTGGGATACCGAAACAGTTGTCCAACCCGTTACTACTTCAGTCTCCAAAGCAAAAAATTCTAGCATCCTCGGCGGGCGTTATAAAATTAATCGGATTTTGGGTTCCGGTGGATTTGGTGTTACCTATTTAGCCGAAGATATTCAAAGACCAGGTAAACCCAAATGTGTGATTAAACAGTTAAAACCCGCCCGTCAAGATGAAAAATTCCTCGCTATTGCCAGAAGACTATTTAAGACGGAAGCGGAAATATTAGAAAAGTTAGGAACTCATCCTCAGATTCCTTTACTATTGGCTTATTTTGAAGAAGAGCGAGAATTCTATTTAGTTGAAGAATATGTTAAAGGCGATTCCATCAGCGACGAAATTCCCGTAGATCAGCGATTGCCAGAGAAAGAAGTGGTACAATTGCTCAAGGATATTTTAGAGGTTCTACTGTTTATTCACAAGAATAGTGTTATTCACCGGGACATCAAACCGAGTAATATTATTCGTCGTGAAGAAGATGGCAAAATTGTTTTAATTGATTTTGGTGCTGTTAAAGAGATTCAACCCCAAGAGCTAAGTAACCAAGAAAATGTCACGGTTGCAGTGGGGACTCGCGGTTATTCCCCACCAGAGCAATATGCAGGACATCCGAGTTTTAGTAGTGATATTTATGCAGTGGGGATGATTGGGGTTCAAGCTGTAACAGGTATTGCTCCCCATCAGTTACCTATTACTCAAGAAACAGGTGATGTGAATTGGCGAAATTTGGCGAATGTTAGTGAGGAATTTGGTAAGATTCTGGAGAATATGGTGCGATACCATTTTCCCGATCGATATCAGTCAATTACCTCAGTTATGAAGGATTTGGAGTCGTTACGCCCTTAAGTAATGTCTTAACCGCCCTGGCGGTTGCTATAACATAGAGTTAGAGCAAGGAGGAGTGGGTGTGACACCAGATTTGCAGGATTTAGAAATTTTATCAGGTGAAATTAGACACCTCAGTGGTGTTGACGCTAGTGAAGTCTTTCGCCCAAGTCTTCTCCACAATGCCCAAGCGCGATGGAGTTTTTTATTTCAAGAATTATTACTGAGTCTGGCGCTAACGCCAATTATAGTTGGCTTGCTCCATATTTTTGTGATTCTTCCCTTGTTTGGTACTTCTCTTCCGGCTACTATTATGACTCTGATTGCAGTGCCAATTGCGATCGCTACTTATCGCTGGTTATGGTTACAACGTCGCAGCCGCAAGTCTCTCGGTTATTTGTTGGATGAGGTGGATCGATATAATGCTGTAATTAAGGCTATCGATATTAACGATCAACTCCAAGCAACTCGAAAGGAGCAAGTTAGTTCGACGGACTACGCTGATGATGGTATACTCAGAGGCGGCGATCGCGGTAATGTTATTTCTGCTCTTACTCTGATTCGATCAGATTTGGTCATCGCCCTCAAAGCCGAGCGCATTCTCCGAGAAAATCAGAGTTTCTTGGTGAGTAATCCAGAATTATTGGCAAGTAATTTGACAACTTTGCAGACTTTGCAAGTACAGGATCGAGCCAGCGAATACGGGCGTTTACTCAATGAGGCTTTACAGATTGCTACTGATGTCTCGGAGGAGATGAGAAAGTTAAAAAATCGCCGCTGAAAATCGTCACTGATGGGTTCCATTCTCCTCTTCTCATACGCCTGCAATCCGCTGTAAATCTTTGATATACTGTCTTAATACAGGTGAAATAGTATAAAAATTTCCCTGTTGCTCAATCAAACACCGCCGCGATAAAGATTGCAGCGCATTTAGTAAATCAGACGGCAAACTTATCCCATTTTCTAGTAATTTCGCCAGATTGACTGGTTCGCTTTCTTTCGCCAACAATGACATAACTTCTTTTTCTATTTCGGATAGGCGACTAAACTGTTCATCTAAAACATCTTTTAAATCTTCTGGCAATAATATAGTATCTAATGGTAATAACTCTGTCACGCATCCTCCCAACTCAAGAATTAGAGTCGCCACGCTTTTTAACCATAAAGGATTTCCTTGGTAGCGGTGAATGAGTGTTGAGTAATTCTCAATTTCTGCTAATCCGTAATCTCGGAGTATTTCCCCTGCGGCAGCGCTATCTAAACCTGTGAGTTGTAAGGTACGGATGGGATTATTTTGGCTTTTAACTTGAGTTACTTCTCTGGGTTGTTCCCAACCGATTAACAGAAAGCAACTTTGATGGGATAATTTTTTTATTTGTTTGAAAAAAGAGCGATATTCTTCATATCCAGGTTTATACTTTCCTGCCAATTCACCGCTACTGAAAAGGTTGTGAATATCATCTAATACGACTAAACAGCGATGGTTTTGTAAATATTTAATTAGGGGTAAAGGTTTTTGGTTAGTTGTAGGTGAATCTAGATTTTCTGACTGAGAGAGAAAAACTGGATTAGTTGATCTTGAAATTCTGTTAGGGTGGGCGATGATTCTAGATTGCACCAAATTACATATTGAAATTCATCTTTTATTTGTTGTACGAGTTGCGCTGCTAATGTGGTTTTGCCGATACCGCTGATACCTGTAAGTGCGATTAGGCGGCAGCGTTGTTGTAAAATCCAGGTGGTGAGGGTTTCGAGTTGGGGGGTGCGTGAAGCGAAGCTATCGCCGTTAGGCGAATCGTAGAAATTACCCAACTCCGGCATTTCGCTTAAATCTTGATGTAGGGTTGGGGTTTGTTTTGGGTTGGAGGTTTCTTGATTTGGTGGGTGTGAGTTTGGGGTATCTGGTGGGTGTTTGGCTTCTCCACAATAATTAACTAAGCCTATTTGCGCAGAGTCTTGTGCAAAATGTGAAACTATCGAAACTTGCAACCTTTCCATTGCGGAGTGAAAATTTGATTTTCTAACTTTTTCACCTAACTCTTCTGAAAGTAGCCGCCATAATTCGGAACCCGCATTTCTAACACTACTTTCAGAACAGTCAAAATCCTTAGCTATTTCCTTGTATGTCTCCCGTTGTAGAGTCCCTCTCAGTACCGCTTTTTGTAAGTCGTCAAGGTGTTGACCTGTTTTAGCGAATATTATCTCATCAGCGAATTTTAACACTTCTTTAAGGTTCATCGGTTTAGGTAGACACCAAAATTTTCTGTATTATAACTCACATTTACGGCTTTTTAGTACATTTTTGGACAAAAATAGATTCAGGAGAATGAAAGTGTCGGCAAAATTGAACATTTCTTTTATTAAAATAATTCGGATTTCTCAGAACTAGAGGAGAAGTAGTAAATAGTTAACTTAGGGATTAAACCCTTGCAGTTTTTTATCTTAGATAGAGTAAACCCCGCGTAATGAAGGTTGAAAACAACATGAATAATAGGGCTTTTCGTGCCATTTTTTTCTTGATTATTCTCATTATTTACTTGATTTGTGCAGTTTATCTCATTTTGTGGATATTTTCTTCTCCAATTTTAAGTCAGGAAGCTGCTGTAGCTGTTATACTTTTCATATTGACTCCAGTTGGAGCGTTGTTATTTAAGCCTATCAGAAAAAGATTGGAGGTTTGGATCGAGGACTTACTCCCCAGCGAAGACAAAGACATCGACAAATCAATTTATAGGATTTTAATTTTTGGTCGTCATGGGAGTGGTAAAACTACTTTTCTAGAAACCGCTTTTACATGGATAAATCCAGCAGATTCACAGAGAAAATCAACTCCAGACTTTAACTATTATCGTTTCCGACTTCAGCTACAGAGAAAAGAGGTAAAGTTGGGTGAATATACTAAGGTGGAAGTAGCGGATTACAAAGGGCAAAAACCGAGCCAGGTAATAATTAACAATTCGGCAGATTTTTTCGGACCTAAAGGCAGTCGCGTACTTAATGCGATTATATTCATTGTAGATCTTGTCCCTAGAAAAGTTGACGAACATGGCAACCCCCTTAATGATGAATCTCTACTTGAATGGCTTAAGAACGGAAATATGTTAGATAAAATCAAAGAAAGGGTTGAAGAACACAATCAATACATCAATCAAGTATCCTTAGAATTACTTTTTAGCAGCTTACACAGCCAGAACTTGAAAAGTATTATCTTTGTGATTAACAAAAAAGACTTAATTGAGAAGTTGATTAATGACGGATATTTAACAACCAATTTTAGTGATTTCAAAGAGTATGCTAAACATCTTTTCAATCCGATGATTCAAAACATTAATAAGGCTTGCACTCAAAATGAGATAGAAGATTTTTCTAACAATGATTCTTCGGTTTTTACAGTCAGTGCAAGAAGTAACGATGAGTTGCGCCCGTTAATCGTCCGTCTATTAAAAACAAGGAGTTAAATATGTCTGAAGAGAAACCGAAATATAGCGATTTTGAAGATGGCATAGACTATCGAGTTATCAAGTCTTATGGACGTGCAACTAGAACCCCTATACGCAAATCCTTAATTTATGCCTTAGCTTTTGTTATAGTCATATTTTTAATTACAAGATGTGACGGAGGACAGGTTAGTGATTTAGAAACAAAGGTAACTAACTTAGAAACAAAGGTAACTAACTTAGAAACAAAGG
>NZ_JAMZMM010000006.1:17916-45025 GCF_024178385.1 Limnofasciculus baicalensis BBK-W-15
TTAGAAACAAAGGTAACTAACTTAGAAACAAAGGTAACTAACTTAGAAACAAAGGAAAACAAGGGAGAATCTCAGAAAAATAATGTAGAATCTCAGCCCTAGTGATGATTCTACAAAGAGCGATCGCCAATCAAAACTCATAGCGATCGCTCTTTCTTTCTTCTGATAACCGAATGCCTGCGGAACGCTACGCGATCGCCTAAAATGAAAGAGCGATCGCCCCTCACACCAAATACCAAACAGTACGATGATTGTACGGGTAGCGATCGCCCATCACGTATTAATAGCGATCGCATTTCTCCTTTACGAATCTTCATTCCAACTATTTACGGAAAATAATGATAAAATTCCCGACGATGTAAAACACGCATAACTTCTATAACATCTCCGTTAATCTCTATGCCAATACGGTAATCGCCGATGCGGATGCGATACCTACCAGCGTAACCTCGCATCGCTTTAATGTCAGGAATCTCCTCCAAGGTGTTGATTGCTTCTAAAGTTATAAAAGCCAGTTCATAGATGCGTTGGTATGATGTGGAACTCTTCAGTTGTTTCAAGTCTTTTAGAAAAGCCTGACGGTATTGAACTTCCAAGATTATTCCTCCAGATAAGCTAAGGCTTCCGATCGTTCTAACAAGGGAGTATTAACAGCTTCATCCATTGCTTTGTTCATGCAATAATCTTCTACCGCGACCGCAAGTTGATCTACCGAAACTTCTTCATTAGGTAGTAGTTGTCGCCATAGCTTAATAGGAATCACTACAGCGCTTACATCTCCGTTTTTGTTCGTAAGATATTCAATATTTAACGTTGTTTCCATATCAGACTCCAGAAACTTCGAGCAATTCTAGTTTACCTCAAAGCTGTTCACCTTTGCCAGTATCTTGACCGATCGCATAGGTGCTATTGAATGAACAGGCGATCGCCCCATCACGGATAAAGAGCGATCGCCCTTTGTTTTTCTGAACAAGAGTAATAGACAAAAGTGCGAAGATCGCACCAAATACCAAACTGTGCGATCGTTGTACGGAGTGCGTGAAGCGTAGCTATCCCGTAGGGAATCGCCCATCACGCATCAAGAGCGATCGCCATTAAAACGCGAGTTTAAAGGCTAAAATAAATGTATGTAATCTTAAACAAGCGATATGCCTCTCAGCGAGCTTTTACCCACCGTCGATCAATTATCTCATCAAGATAAACTGCGACTCATTCACTTTCTCCTACTTGCAGTTGCTAAGGAACAAGGATGCAGCCTAGAACCTGCTGAACATACTAATTCAGAAAATGTACTTCTGAATCAACTAGCATCAACGAGTGCCGTTGTATGGTCTCCACAGGCCGATGGAGAATCAGTTCAAGCATTATCAGAACTTCTACTTGCCGCCCAAGAATCAGCTCATGCTTAATAGTCAGCGATTTCCATTTATAGAGCGAATTGATAGCCTTGGGCGATCGAGTATCATGCCATATTTGCCAATTACTCTCTCCAACGGCAGCAACTCCCTAGAAGTGATGGCATTGTTGGATACGGGTGCAAGTGTCAACGTTTTGCCTTATCAGATTGGTCTGCAACTAGGGGCAACATGGGAACAGCAAACCGTTCCTATTCAATTGAGCGGGAATTTGGCTCACAGTGAGGCGCGGGGATTGGTGCTTTCGGGTACAGTTGCTCAGTTTTCGCCCCTCTTGCTTGCATTTGCTTGGACTCGTTCGACAGATGCACCTGTAATCCTTGGACACCTCAACTTTTTCTCGGAGTTTAATGTCTGTTTTTTTCGTCACGAGTTAGCTTTTGAGGTTTACCCAAGGGAAAACTAAGTCAGAAAAAGGCTCTTAATACAGTGCGATCTGATTGTAGCAGCACTTCGCGAACTGACAAGTCAGCGCTTCGCTATCGCAAATCTTGTAGATTTCTATCGAGAAAGCGTGAAGCGCCTACCGAGCAGGAAAAGAAAGAGCGATTGTACCCTTATTTATCTCATATATAGTCGCACAGTCAATCAAGGTTCCTTAACCTCACACTCTGTTAAGCCTTTAGCTCTTTTGACAAACTTGTTATCAAACGTATATATTGTTGCACAATTCTGACTTTCTGCCAGATGCAAAGCATCAGCAAAATCCAAACCATTCTCATGCCATTGTAATACTTGTGCCATTAAATTAGGGTTCTTCAGATGGACGTTAGGTAAACCAAAAAGATTCCGGAATGCTCGGCAAATTTCTACTGGGTTAAACTGGTAAGCAAAACGGAGTACCCATTCAGTTTCCAGAATTACGGTGTCTGGGATAAATACTTCTTCTTCTTGAAATAAATTGAGACTTTTATGGTATTGCTGTTCATCATCTTGTGTCAAAAGTCGTACCACAATATTTGTATCAACCGATATCATGCCATTGCTCCTGTACACCAAGGCGAATAGCTTCTTCTAAATCCTGAATACTCTTAGGCTTTCCCAGATATTTCAGGCATCCTGCCACATCGGCTAAGGTAGTTTCCACAAAAGGCTTTTTCGGTTTGATCAGAATCCCATCACCCATATCAATTACGATTAGTTCCTGCCCTCTTTCCCAGCGATGAGCATCAAGCATAGCTTGAGGAATAATCAGTTTACCTTCACTTGAGAGGCGTGTTATTTCCATGGAAAATTTAGCTCAACCAGTAATAACTTTATCAAAATTTTAGCACGAGCGGACAAATGCCACCAACTCCACACCGCAGCGAGTTGCCGCTTCTGCCAACCGGGTATCAAGTGTTGCCAGCGGTAATTTCAATCGCATTGCTAACTCTAAATATGCTGCATCATAAGCAGCTAAACCTTCTTCTCGTCCTAATGCTAGAGTTGATGAGAGTGCATTAGATTGAACTTTTATCCAGGGCAATTTCTTGCCGAAGTTGTCGCATTTTGGTAATTGCTCCTTGAATTGATTTTTTAGTAGTCAGTTGTCCCCAAGCGTTATACTTCGGTTTAACTTTCTCAGATATTAGAGGCTGTACAACTACTACCACTTCAACAGAAGTATCATTAAACTCAGCGGGCATTTGGAGAAGCAATATGCCATCTGTGCCAATATGCTTTCGCAGCTTGATTGTTTCCATATCAGACTCCAGAAACTTCGCTCAATTCTAGCTTACCACCAGAGCAGTCTGCTTCTACTATTACGATCTGAAGAGCTTTACTCAAGGGGTGCGATGCCTGGGTATAAGATTTGCGATCGCAAATCTTGTAGATTAACTTGACGCATTTTACCCAACCTCTTTTTCCACTCACAATCCGATCCATTTCCACTATGCTAATGGGATGATTGAATCGATCGCGATCGTCCTCCCGGGACAAAAGCGCGATCGCACCAACAAGCCCAAATCGCGATCGTGAGTCGTTATCGTTTTAGCGTAGCTATCCCGTAGTGGCAAATAGACAAAGGTTTCTGGCGATCGATCTAGCTCTTAGCCCCTTTTCGGCAATAATCTTATTATCACCGAAAAGTAACAACTGATGACCACCAAACCCAAAATTATCGTTTTAGATGATGACCCCACAGGTTCCCAAACCGTTCATAGTTGCCTCTTGCTAACCCGTTGGGATACAGACACATTGCAACTGGGACTCAGAGATGATTCTCCCATCTTTTTTATCTTAACAAATACCAGAGCGCTGACACCAGAACAAGCAACTGTTGTCACGAGAGAAGTCTGCCATAACCTCAAAATAGCCTTAGATGCTGAAGGGATAACAGATTTTCTAGTAGTAAGTCGTTCTGACTCCACCTTGCGCGGACATTACCCAGTAGAAACCGATGTAATTGCCGAAGAAGTAGGACCATTCGATGCTCATTTCTTAGTGCCTGCCTTCTTTGAAGGAGGACGAATCACCCGCGAAAGCATCCATTATTTAATAATAGATGGTATCCCCACACCCGTCCACGAAACCGAGTTTGCCCGCGACTCCGTTTTTAGCTATCACTATAGCTACTTACCAGATTATGTAGAAGAGAAAACTAAAAGTCGCATTAAAAGCGATAGCGTAGAGCGATTTGTCCTAGAAGATATTCGCCAAGGAAGTTTACAACGTCTCCAACAACTTACCGACAATCAATGTTGCGTAGTTGATGGGGAAAATCAAGCAGATTTAGATAAATTTGCCGCCGATATTTTAACTGCCGCCGCCCAAGGAAAACATTTCCTATTTCGCTCTGCTGCAAGTATATTAACCTCTCTTGCCAATCTGGGAACCCAACCCGTAGCAGCAGCAGATATGGCACAATACGTGCGAGAGGGAAAACCAGGAGCAGTAATTGTCGGTTCTCATGTTAAAAAAACAACTCAACAGTTAGAATATCTCCTGAAAGTACCAGGAATTGTCGGTGTGGAAGTAGATGTAGCTCATTTACTGGATGAATCGGCAATACAACGGAAGGAACTATTAGAAAATACTCTAAAACTGGTTCGAGAAATTCACGATAATGGCAAGACACCTGTGGTTTATACCAGTCGCCAGGAACTAGTATTTAAAGATGTGGACACAAGGCTAAATTTTGGTTTAGCAGTTTCCGCATTATTAATGGATATCGTCCGTGGTTTACCTTCGGATATCGGATTTTTAATTAGTAAAGGTGGGATTACTTCTAATGATGTTTTAAGTACAGGACTATCATTAAGAGCCGCCAGGTTACTTGGTCAAATTATTCCTGGATGCTCAGTTGTCCGAACTCCAGACGATCATCCTTTATTTCCTAATTTACCAGTTGTACTATTTCCTGGCAATGTGGGAGATGCTGATGCTTTAGCCACTACTTACCAAAGGTTTACGGCTAATTAATAGATCGCAGTTCGTAGTTGGGCTGTGTCCCTGCCACGCTCACTACGAACCCCAGCAAACTTGAGATAGTCCACCAGTGTGTCTACGTGCTTACACCAGTCACTTGATATTTTTTATACAGTTCAGAAGCAATAGTTTGGTATTTAATTGTGCCATGCTGGACAACAAAGGTGTCCGTTCCAAAGTAGGAATTGCCGTTTTCTGATGCAGGTTTAAAGTTCCAAATAATATAGATAACTTCAGGAGTCTGCTTCAATAATACAACCTTATATGAAATTTTTCAAATTAGGGCTTGTTGAATCAAGCGAGAAGGTATGCAAGATAATAGTTTTAAGCTTTTTTCGTCCAAACAAGTGCTTTCCTTATGAACTACCATTGCGACTCGTTTATTTTTTAAATAACTTAAAACACAATAATCTGCGATCGCGATCGCAGATTATTGTGACTGCCATCCGGAAATCGGCAGGAGGAATACCAGATACTTTAAAATGTAAATAGATCTGGGCCGAATAATATGCAAGTTTGCGATCGGCAAAAGGCAACAGCGCTTCGCGATAGGGAAATCCGTAATCATAATCAAAACTTAACTGCTCCTCAGCAAAAACCTATAGAAGCAAAATTTAGAGCTTTAAAAATTCGCCCTGACGAACTCCTCAGACAGTATGGAGCAGGAGAACGGGATTTTCGTGGAGTCAACCTCAGCGATCAAACCCTGAACAGAGTAAACCTAAGCGGGGTAAACTTCAGTCAGGCTAATCTTGCCAATATTGTACTAGAAAAAGCCAACCTAACAGGAATAAACCTCAATAGAGCCGACCTAAGTAAAGCCAAGTTAAAGAGAGCAGAGCTAAATTGGGCAAATCTACGAGGGGCAAACTTACAAGGAGCTAACTTGCGTGGAGCAGACTTAACAGGAGCAGACTTAACAGGAGCAAACCTAACAGGAGTCGATTTAGGTGGAGCAATATTACCAGATGGCTCGATTGTCTTTAGCAGCAAACACTCCAGCTTACTTAGTGTGGCCAGTAATGGACATCTTGGCAGAAATAAGTGACAAATTAAAATCTCCCCAGGCCGAGCGAGGGGCAGGGAGCAGGGAGTAGGGGTAGAAGAATTTTAGTCTAAAACTCAAAACTCAAAACTCAAAACTCAAAACTCAAAACTCTCCATCTCTCCGAGTAGGGTACGATATTGTTTAGTTAGTCGGGTTGCCGACGCTAAACTTATTTCTTCATGACTTCTGATTCCGAGCAACAATCTATTGTTTCAACAGCTTCTCCCACCACATCCCCAGTGGACTGCAATAGCCAAGTCCGTTTGAAAAGTGAAGGGGATCGAATTTTATTAATCTTGCCACCAACAGCAGAAATGACCGATACTGTAACTTGGTCCGATCTGTGGGAGTCGTTCAAGCATCGTCTCAATGGTGGCTCGCGCTTTTGGCAGCCTCAATCGCCCGTCCATCTGATGGGGGGAGACCAACTACTAGATGGACTGAAGCTACAGGCGATCGCAGACGGATTGGGTGAAGTAGAACTCCAATTGGTGCGGATTTACACCAGTCGGCGACAGACTGCCGTTGCTGCTGTAACTGCGGGTTACTCAGTGGAACAACAATCCCTCACCTATTCTCTCAGTCAAACCCCAGCAGAACCAGTTCAAATATTAGCAGATCCCCTCTATTTGCAAATGACAGTACGTTCTGGGGTTGAGATTCGTCATCCTGGTACTATTGTTATACTAGGAGACTTGAATCCAGGCGGTGCAGTAATCGCCACCGGAGATATTCTCGTTTGGGGAACTCTGCGGGGAGTTGCTCACGCCGGGGCACAGGGGAATCGAGCTTGTCGGATTATGGCGCTGAAAATGGAAGCAACCCAGCTAAGAATAGCCGACGCTGTAGCTAGATCGCCAGAAACGCCACCAACTCAGTTTTATCCAGAGGTAGCTTATGTAACGCCAGAAGGAATTCGGATTGCTAGAGCCTCGGATTTTTCTAAGACCCACTTGTTGTTAAATTCATGAGTCGTATTATTGTTGTCACCTCCGGTAAAGGAGGGGTGGGGAAAACTACAGTTACTGCTAACTTAGGCGTGGCGATTGCTCGTTTAGGCAGGACAGTAGCGCTAGTCGATGCTGACTTTGGTCTGAGAAACTTGGATTTGCTCCTCGGTCTAGAAAATCGAGTAGTCTACACGGCAATGGAAGTTTTAGCAGGTCAATGTCGCCTAGAGCAAGCATTGGTTAAAGACAAGCGGCAGGATGGACTAGTACTGCTACCAGCGGCTCAAAGTCGCAACAAGGAATCGGTTACCCCCGAAGAAATGAAAAAGCTCATCGGGGTATTATCCCAGAAATACGATTACATATTAATTGATAGCCCAGCCGGGATTGAAATGGGATTCCGCAACGCAATTATTGCTGCGAAGGAAGCTTTAATTGTCACAACACCAGAAATTGCTGCTGTCCGAGATGCTGACCGAGTTATTGGGTTACTGGAAGCTCAAAATATTAAGCGCATCCACTTGATTGTCAACCGCCTCAAACCTGCGATGGTACAAGCGGATCAAATGATGTCAGTCCAAGATGTTCAGGAAATTCTGGCTATTCCCCTGATTGGAGTTATTCCCGATGACGAGAGAGTAATTGTCTCTAGTAACAAAGGGGAACCTTTGACTCTAGCAGAAAACCTAACGTTACCTGCGATCGCAGTTCAAAATATTGCTCGGCGCTTAGAAGGTGAACGGGTTCCCCTACTGGATCTTATGGCAGAACACGATAGTCTGCTCAATCGTATCCTGCGCATGTTCCGCAATTAAACTTCGTTGTTAGTTATTAGTTGTTAGTTGTTAGTTGTTAGTTGTTAGTTGTTAGTTCTTAGTTATTAGTTGCTAGTTGTTTTTAAAATAACAAATAACAAATAACAAACAACAAATAACAAACAACAAACAACAAATAACAAACAACAAATAACAAACAACAAATAACAAACAACCACTGATGCAACCCCCATGATTACTGTTAGCGACCTTCTCGAACGACTTTTTCCCTGGAGTAGTGCCAGTAACAGTCGCGCGGAAGTCAAACGCCGCCTGCAACTGGTCATTGCCCACGATCGCGCTGACCTCAATCCTGAGATAATTGAGTCGATGCGTAATGAAATCCTAGAAGTAGTTTCTCGCTATGTGGAACTTGATACTGATGGATTGGAGTTTTCCCTAGAAAGCAATCAAAGAGCAACAGCTTTAATTGCTAATTTGCCTATTCGCCGAATTAAGGTACAAGAATCATTACCTTCTGTAGAGACACCTTAAATAGGGTTTGCTAAAAAAGGCCACAAAGGGAATCTAGATGCCACAGAGAGCAATAAATAGAAACTTCAGTACTCATTGTCGATTTTCCTCAGTGTTTAATATGAGTTATCGTGCCACAGGATTGACGCTTCTATCAGGTGGCTAGTACCACCAGTAATCAGAAAAACACTAAATAGTAACAATAAAGGATCTGGGCTGTGCGATAATCTTGCCAAAATTGTTTAGGATTAGGCGAACTTTCATTATTGATCCTTAAAGACTACTCTTAATTAAAGAAATCTAGTAGCATATCAACTGTTTCTTCCGGTGCTTCTTCTGGGAGAAAATGACCACAGTCTAAAGCTTTCCCCCTGACATTTATGGCTCGTTCTCGCCAAGTTTCTAGTACGTTATAGCGACGTGCCATTACTCCTTTAGCTCCCCATAGTACCAGTAAAGGACATTGAATCTTGCTGTTGATATCAGCTTCATCATGCTCCAGATCGATAGTAGCAGCAGCGCGGTAATCTTCACAAGTAGCGTGGATAGTTGCTGGATTGCTAAAACAGCGAATGTATTCTGCCATTGCTTCATCAGTAAAACTATTTGGATTAGCACTCCATTGTTTCAATTTTGTTCTTAAATAAAATTCCGGATTGTTACCGATTAATCGCTCGGGAAAGTCGTAAGGCTGGATCAGAAAAAACCAATGTTCATAAGCAATAGCTAACTCTTTATTTACAGTTTGAAAAATTGTGCGAGTGGGGACAATATCCAAAACAGCAGCCTTCTCAACTCGTTCAGGATGATCTAGAATAAGGCGATGTAATACCCGTGCGCCGCGATCGTGTCCTACAGCGAAGAAGCGCTCAAAACCTAAAGCAGCCATGACTTCCACTTGATCTTGGGCTGTGGCTCGTTTGGAATAGGTAAAATGGGTGGGATCTGATGGCGGTTTGTCGCTGTCGCCATAGCCGCGTAAATCTGAGCAAATCACAGTAAAGCGATCGCATAATAGGGGAGCGACTTTATGCCAGATAACGTGGGTTTGTGGATAACCATGGAGCAGTAGTAGTGGTACTCCTTTACCTCCTTTGACGAGATTGATGGTTGCACCTGAAGTGGGAATTCGGTGGTGGGTGAATTGCTCGAACATGACTTTTTTGGGTATTCATAGATACCTAATCATCCCTCAACTCGCCAAATGAGTGAAGCGTGAGATAAGATCTCAGGGAGGTCTGTGCTATAGCAGGGAAATCTTAACTCTTAACTCTTAACAGGGGAAGAAAGCTTATCTAACAAGAGTTTGAGCTTTTTCCGTCTGTATTAACTATCTGTCTGCTGCTATATCTAAATCTGGGGATTCAGCAGTCAAATTCAAAGATACTCTCTCAAACTGATTGATGAATCGCTATCGCTGAATCCTTACATTTAAACAGAACTTTAAGTCTCAGGGTATCGCGTCGTTCTAATCTTGAATCTCCTAATAAATATTACTGCACTTGTCAAGAATGATCCTAACAAAACTGAGTAAAGAATTAGAAAACCTAAGTAAACATGGCGATGGAGAGCTAATCTTGCGAAACAATAATAATGTTTGGCATCTTTATCTTGTTCGCAGTCAGTTACTCTATTCTACAGGTGGGATTCATCCTGTGAGACGCTGGGAAAGAGCCTTAAAACAGCATCGCCCTAGCTGGAATTGGCGTAGTGAGTCTTCTCAATTGTCGGGATCTCGCGCCTGGGAATGTCAGCTTCTCGATCGTGGATTCAGCGAAAAGCATTTGAGCCTAATCCAAGCTAAGTTTGTGATTCGTACAGTTGTCCAAGAATGTTTGTTTGAGCTAAGTAACTGTTCGGACTTTACCAGCGACTGGAAACCACATCAAAATACGCTATCAACTTTCAGCCGAGTTGTTGCTTTGTCGGCTAATGAAATCCAGAGCGTGCTTGCTACAGCACAGCAGATCCAGGAAGAATGGGAAGATGCTGGTTTAAATAAGCTTAACCCAAATTTGGCACCTATTTTGTTAGAGAGTGCCCATGGTCAATTACTCCCAATTTTACCACAGTATCTTAATGGGAAATCTACCCTGTGGGATATTTCTTCTGGGCTAGAAAAATCGCTGGCTCAAGTTACTTGTTCCTTGCTTCCTTTGGTAGCAAAGGGAGTAGTTAAATTTCAAGAGATCCCAGATTTACCAGTACCAACGGCTAAAGAAGTAGTTCCTGTAACTCGCCCAATATCAGAAATTAAGCCAACTCCATTAAACCAAAAACAGCCTCTAATTGCCTGTATTGATGATAGTCCAGTCTTGGCTCACACCTTAAGAAAAATGTTGGTATCAGCCGGGTATCAAATGTTGAGTATTCCTGAACCGATGCGAGGGTTTGGTCAATTAATCGAACACAAACCGGATCTGATTTTGCTCGATTTACTTTTGCCTAATGCGGATGGTTATAGCATCTGTAAATTTTTGCGGGATACTCCTGCATTTAAGGATACGCCGATTATTATCCTGACTGCTAAGAATACTAAAATTGACCGCGTTAGGGCTAAGATAGTGGGCGCAACTGAGTTTTTAGGTAAGCCGCCACAGGAGGAAGAATTGCTGCAAATTATTCATAAATATTTGAGAAAATAGTTGTTGGTTGTTGGTTGTTGGTTGTTGGTTTTGAATGGGTGAATGGGTGATGAGGGGCAGGGAGTGTCAATACAGAGAGAGATTGAAGAGGCCAGATTTATAGGACTTACGCAGTTAGGCTATCTGTAGGGTGCGTTATGTAACGCACCCTACTATATATGGAGTTTAATGACAGATTTTGCGTAAGTCCTGATTTAGTTCAATCAACTGGTTGAAGTCGGCTCAATTGTTGCTGTTATCGTTGGCAATGCTATCGCCAAAGATTCCGCTTTGATAGGTAAAGAAGAGATAATGTCCTCATCAATACTAATTCTCAAAGTATTTGGCACTAATCCGCCAAGTACAATCGCAACCATTACCATGTATAAAGAAATCGCCAACCATAAGAGGTGGTTACTTTGAAAATACCAGGCAACTGTAGCAATGGGTGCAAATCCTACTCCCATAGCAATTAACGCAGCGTTGCGGATGGCGTAACCTTCTGTTAAACCAATGAAATATCCTTCTAACATCAAACCAATAGCATTAAATACCAAGAGAGGTATTAACCAGTTAGTGTAGAGATTGATATCTTCGATTACTTCACCATGATTGGTTAATATGCTAAATATAGTATGGGGAAAAAGGATAGCACTGAGGGCAAAAGGAAGTGCAAATAATAAACTAGAGATTGCCGCAACCCCAACCAAAGATCTTAACTTATTATATTCCCCCTTGCCTTTAAATTGTCCGGTAAAACTTTGGGTAGCAAATCCGATACCTTGGACACCGAAGTGGGAAAGAGTTAATATCTGTAACAGCAAACCATTTTGAGCTAGGGTTTTTGTCCCCATTGCCGCACTTAAGTTAGTAAAAATGCTTAAAGCAGAAACAAGCACTAAAGTCCTGATTAATATGTCTCCATTAAAGGCAAAAGTAGCTTGAAATGCTTGCCAACTTAACACCTGTCTCCTGACAGTTGGGATATCTCGCCACTGAATTTCCAAACTAACAAAAATTAACCCAACTAAGAGAGCCGCATACTGACTAATTGCTGTCGCTAATCCAGCGCCGAAACTTTCCCAGCCCCATTGGACAATCATCAGGTAATCTAGCACCATATTAGTAAGGTAACCTGCCATAGATAAGAGCAAAATTTTGCTACCCATCTCTTTTCCCAGAAACCAACCAATCATGACAAAGTTGATTAAAACAGCAGGTGCAGCCCAAATCCGGGCATTAAAATAGGCAATACCCGCTGCTTTCACATCTGGAGTACCACTTAGGAGAGTAAACCCTAACTTTTGTAAAGGGTACTGCAACATGAGGATAAGTGCGCCTAGTGCTAAAGCAATGAAGGCATTCCGTAGGAATACTAGCAGTATTTCCTTTGAGTTATTTTTCCCCACAGCGATGGCTGTCATCCCGTTGGTAGAAGATCTTAAAAAGTTCAAAACCCGGTACAGATATTCAAATAAAATTGCCGCCAGGATGACTCCAGCTAATTGACTGATATCTGGCAAATGCCCCAGAAATGCTGAATCTACTAACCCGGAAATGGGTACCATGATATTAGAGATAATACTGGCAAAGGCTAGCCGGGAAAAGCGTGGGATAAAGTCATACTGAGAAGGAAGGGTGAGTTTCATAGATTAATCGTTAGTTATAAGAGTACGCACTTCTTCTGGATAGGCAGTTATTACAGCAGATTGCACTACTTACGCACTGACGCTACTCATCGTCAGGATGGTGCGTTACGCTACGCTAACACACCCTACAGATGGAGGCTTTGCCTAAGTTTTAAGATTGGAGGTTTATGAAGTACATCCCAGAAACCCAGTTTCTCAAAGAAACCACCCCAGAAACCGGGTTTCTCAAAGAAACCGGGTTTCTTTGTAAATCCCATCTCTGAAAATTGTTGTAACTATACTCTATCAAAGCTTCTCCCCTTCTGTCCAGATTTAAAAAGGATATCCGACTTTCTCAAACCGAATTGATATTAATCAAACTACCTCATCGACGATTAAGCCACCCTCAAGGAACATTTTGGGCAAATCCAGAATAGCAATAGTTTTTTCCTGATAGGGAGCCATACCTTGAAGGTATCGATGGTTAAAGGGATGAATACCTATCGGGATAGACATTATTTCTGATGGCTTCAGAAATAACATTGCCTCAGAAACTTCTGCCACAATTACCCCAGTAACTATACCCTCAAAATCCACTACCATTACCTTATATCCCTCCAATATAGGATTCATCGGTAGAGTCAATAATCCCCGCAAATCAACTAAGGTGAGAATTTCTCCTCGCAGATTCATGTTCCCAATAATATGTTTTGGACAACAAGGAATGGGAGTCACTCTACTGATATCAGTAAATTCTCGCACCACCCCTAAATCAATTCCAAATAAATTATCATTTAAAACAATAACTGCGATTGGCTTTAAATCCTTTAACTCCTGACTATTTACTGCGGCTTTTAAATTATCTGATCGTTCCCTAAAAATTATTCGTTCTTCTGGAGTAGCATTTGGACAAAAGATAGACTCTTGGTTTGATAACTGAAAGGGATCTCCAGGATAGTTATTCTGAATTTCCGAGAAAATGGGTTCCATCTCTACAGATCTTATCCAAGTTTCGGGATTATTGAGAATTAAGATATCCCCAGCACGTCGGAGTAAATCGGCAATAATTTTTTTGCTATCTCTTCCCGCCACATCTTGATGCTTAGAGAGTTCCGTGGTAATTTGATCTGGGGAGATCTTTCTCTCTTGATAAACTTCATTAACGATGATACCAACTTGGGAGTATTCCCATCTTAAAACTAGAATACTATCAGTTACCTGATAGTCTGGCGATGGCATCCCTAAGATGAGATTTAGATCCATTACAGGTAACATCTCTCCTCGCAAATTCACCACACCAACCAGATTTCGATCTGTGGATGAAACTAATGTTAATTCTGGCAAAGGAAAAACTTCTTCTACATAACCCGTTACGATCCCATAAATGGAGTTATTCAAGCGAAATGTGAAATAGGATTGCTCTTTCATTTTGGTTAGCTATTGCTCAATTTTAATGCTGTTTCTAGTTGTGAAATGAGTTCAGCCGCTGTCTGGTTTCCCAGTTTTGTTAGTTTGGTATCGGGAGGGAGTTGCTTGAGTAAGGTAAGTGCTGTTTGCTGGAGATTGAGATTATTTTTTTCCTGGGCAATTTCGATATCGGTTTTGTTGATATCTAATAATAAAGACTCGACTGTAAAATTATTTGGTTCCGTGGGAGGAGATACTCCATTATATCTCGGTGAGGATGTTGCTCCAGGGGCTAAATTTTGTTCCGGTGTCCCCGCCTGGAATAGGTTATTGTCTGGGCGTTGGTAGATGATTGATTCGGGAAATACTTTTGTGTGAAACTGGCTTAAATTTTGACCGTAAAGTTCAGAATGACCTGTGATGAGATATCCCAATGGTTGGAGGGTATGGTAAAATTTATCTAAGACCTTGGCTATAGCAGATGAATCAAAATAAATGAATATATTTCGGCAAACAATTAAATCAAAATATTGGATTTCATTTTCAGGCTGAGGCAGTGGATCTTTGACTAAGTTGAAATATTTAAAATTAACCATTTTTTTAATTAATGAATCTAGACAATAATGATTATTAATTGGCTGAAAATATCGCTCTTTAAGAGCTGGATCTACATGTCGAAAAGACCAATGCCTATAAATTCCTGATTGCGCTTTATGGAGGGCTTTATGATTGAGATCTAGGCCGAAAATTGTGATATTCCATTCCTCAATATCTGGGAGGATTTCCTTGAGGAGAATAGCGAGAGAATAAGGTTCTTCTCCAGTTGAGCAACCAGCGCTACAGATCCGAATAGTTTTGGTATCTTCCTGCCGTTGAATAAGTTCAGGCAAAATGCGATCGCGTAATAAAATAAACTGCTCTTTGTCTCGAAAAAAGTAACTTTCCAGATTAGTTAAATTTGTGACAAAATTTTGCCATTCGCGATCGCTTTCTATCGTATTCGCGATTAAGACATGATAATAATTAATCGGGAAATCTAAATTTAAGGCTTTCATCCTTAAAAAAATTTTATCCCTCAATCCCGCGCGATCGCGCTCTCTGATCTCCAATCCAGTCTGCTTGGCAATTAACCGAATAAAAGCATCTCCAAGATCGTCACTTAACAAGTTAGTATTTGACACCTTAATCTCCTAAAAGCTCCCGTAACAAATGTGCGATAGCACCAATCGGCAATACCTCTTTAGCCGCTCCCAGATCGATCGCTTCTTTAGGCATACCAAATATAACAGAAGTCGCCTCATCTTGAGCAATTGTACAAGCACCAGTTTGAGCCAGTGCTTCCATACCTTGTGCCCCATCTCTTCCCATCCCCGTCAACAAAATCCCCACAGCTTTTCTTCCATAAAACTTAGCAACAGACTGAAATGTAACAGTTATAGAAGGGCGATGTCCTTCCAAATCTATTACATTATGACAAAAAAATCTACCTCGTTCATCTAACTCTAAATGTAGCTGTTCAGGCGGAAAATAAATCCTCCCTGGCTTAGGCATTTCTCCCGGTTGAGCAATCTCAATTGGCAAAGAACAACTGGCAGATAACCAATCAATTAATCCCTGTAAAAAGCCCAGACAAATATGTTGAACACAAATGACAGGCACAGATAAATCCGGGGGAAGATGGGAAAATAACTCTTGTAAAGCTTGAGGACCACCTGTAGAAGCACCAATGACGATTATTTTGGGTTTTGGGTAGGTATTTCTAGAAATATTAGTAGTTTTGGCTAGATCTAAACTAACTGGAAATTTACGCCTTTTTGTCAATACTTTGACTCCAGCAATGACAATAATTTTCTCAATTAGCTGCTGCTTAAACGCCTCATCATCCGCGAGCATTCCGGCACGGGGTTTCGGAAAAATATCCACCGCACCTGCTTCTAAAAGCTGAAAAACATTATGAGGATCGTCTTCTTGTACAGAAGCACTAATCACTAAAATTGGTCGAGGATAACTTGCCATTACTTCAGAAGTCAACTCCAAACCATTCATCTCAGGCATGTGTAAGTCTGTACAAATTACATCCGGATTGATTTGAGGAATTAGTGGCAATGCTTCTAATCCGCTTCGTGCTTCTCCCACCACTTCAATTTCTGGCGATGAGTTCAGAATCCGTTTCAGGATGGTGAGAGAAATTCGGGAATCTTCAACTAATAAAACGCGAATAGGCATGGGTTGTTGTTGGTTGTTTGTTGTTTGTTAAACAAGTTTTGCTAATGTTTCTAAGAGAAATTCTTGATTGAACTTACTTTTGATGATGTAGGCATTCGCACCAGCTTCAGATCCCCTTTTCTGATCCGCCTCAGAATCCAGTGTCGTGACTAAAATAATTGGCAAATCGTGATAATCTGGATTTTGGCGAATGGTTGCTGTGAGGGAAAATCCATCAAGGCGGGGCATTTCCACATCCGATACTACGGCATCAAAATCACGAGTTTTTAATTTATTGTAGCCTTCTAATCCATCTACAGCTATTACCACTTCATATCCCGCTTTTTCTAAAAGCCGCTTCTCTTGGGTGCGGACAAAAATAGAGTCTTCAACCAAGAGAATAACGGGCTTTTGTTTAACAATTTCCCTGGATTTAATGGCAACAGCAGATATGGTTCGCTTTTCCAGGGATCGGATTAAATCGGGGACGCTTAAGATCGTGCAAACATCCCCTGTCGGCAGAATGGTTGCACCCGTGACATTTCGCACCTTTTTTAATACCTGACTTTGGGGTTTTAACACCACCTCTTGAGTATCTAAAAGACGATCCACAAAGAATCCCGATACTGTATCTCCCACCTGAAGTAGAATACAATATCGCAAATCGCTCTCTAGTTGTTCCTGCCATGCTGGTGTTAATGATATTCCGCCTCTTCCGGATGCTGTTTTACCACTAAATAAAGGATTTGTACTGAATTTAGGATCTAATTTAGCAGGATAGTTTGAAAGTTCCAGCAAATCTACTAAACTGGAAACAGTAACAGATCGATCCTCCCAGATAATAGTTTCTTTACCATCTGCGATCGCAATCTGATCTAGCCCAACTAATAAGGTAGTTTTGACAGATTCCAGAGGGATAGCATGGACAATACCTTGAACTTCAAAAAGTAGCACCGTGAGACTAGCCAAACTAGTACTAATTTCAATCCGGAAGCTACATCCTTCACCGAGATTTGATTCAATTTGGATATTACCTTTAAGCCGTTCAACATTGGTGCGGACAACATCCAAACCAATCCCTCTGCCCGAAATTTCGGTAATAAAACTTCGGGTGGAAAAACCAGGTGCAAAAATTAGGTTGTAAATTTGATTTTCTGTCATCACCCCCAATTCTTCAGGTGTGTAAAGCTTACGCTTAATCGCCGTTTGCTTAATATTCTCGATATTCAATCCTCGTCCATCATCGGCTACTTCAATAATAATTGAATTACCCTTTTGATATCCCCTCAACCAAATAGTAGCAACGGGAGGTTTACCGAGTCTTTCTCTCTCATCGACTGTCTCAATACCATGATCGATTCCATTCCGAATCATGTGCATTAATGAGTCTTTAATTTCTTCGATAATCCGTTTATCAGCAGTGGTTTCTCCTCCTTCAACAATTAATTGAACCTCCTTACCTTGCTGTTTAGCCAAATCCCGCACCATCCGAGGGAATATTTGAAATAAAGTGGCTAAAGGGAGTAGTCGTAGGGCACGAATTCTTTCGTTCAATTCCCCTGTAATTTCGTTGAGTCTAGATAGATTTTCCTCTGTAGATATTTTCAGTGATTCGATTAATTTTTCCAGCCTTTCTTCATAGGGATTTATTAACGGCTCTGATGATAATTTATGGGAATATTTAACTTTGCGCTGAAAGGCTTTCCAATCTTCCCAGAGAATTACCATTTCCTCAATCGCCGCTGTCGTATAACCAATCGCAATCCGAGTCACCGTAAGTTCGTCGGTTTGTGTCACTAAAGCATCTAAATCGCGAGTGGGTACGCGAATCGTATCAATGGTGTAGGGTTCATTTACACTGGGAAGCTCGGAATTTATTTCTTTGACTGAAGATGGTAAAATAACCTCATTTTTGATAGATTCAGATTCTTCAATTGAGAATTCAGAAATCGATCCGATTAATTGATTTAAAATAAATCCCGGATCGACTCGACTGGGTTCACCTGTTACAGCTTCTTTAACTAGCTTACCAACGAGATCCAATGATTGATAAAGGAGATCTCCTAATTGTGGTTGTAACACCATTTCTTGGCGTTTGAGACGGGATAAAATCTCTTCCACTTCATGGACAATGGTTTCAATTGGTTCAATCCCAACACTGCGAGAATCGCCTTTAAGACTGTGGGCTTCCCGCAGCAATTGTTCCAAAATTCCTCGTTCCTGTGGATGTTGTTCTAAATAGAGAAGATCTGTTTCCATTCTCTGCAATCTTTCTTGACTGGTGATGCGATAAACTTCTCGCAATTCTCGATCTTCAATAAAGGTGGGTGCTATTTCCTGATTTTGCCCAGGTAGTTGTACTATTTTTCCAGTCAATTGGTAAAGGAGATCTTCAATATTAACTCCACTAGATTCACCCGTTACCGCTTCTTTAACCAATTTAGTAAGAGCCGCCAATCCTAAAACAATGCGCTCGCCTAATTCTGAGTTGAAAACTTGCCGTTTCTCTTGAATATTTAAAAAAATCTGTTCTACATAATGAGCAACTGTTTCGACTGATTCTATCCCAACACTAGCTGAGTCTCCTTTCAGAATGTGAATTTGTCGCCGCATAAGTTCTACTGTAGCGATATCATCGGGATGGGATTGGAAACGCTCTAAACCTGATTCAATTTTCTCTAAGCGTTCTTGACTGGCAATTTTATAAACTTCTCGCAGCTCTTCATCTTCAATAATGGTTTTTATAGTCAAAGATAAATTGCTGTTTTTCTGTTGATTTACTGTTTCTGAATCCTTGACATCCAGCAAAGGATCGCTAACGCTAAATGAGCTAATTTGGGCAGTTTCTGATAATAATTGATTAAGAATTTCATTGGTATCTACGCCACTGGGTTCACCTGTTACCGCTTCTGCAACTAACTTACCAATAGCATCGAATCCTTGATAGAGGCAATCGCACAATTGAGGAGTAAAAACGATCCTTTGATTTTGCAAATCCAACAGAATCTCTTCCAAACAATGAGCAACTGTTTCCACAGACTCTACCCCAACACTTCTAGAGTCTCCTTTGAGGCTGTGGGCATCCCGTCGCATCCGATCTAAAATAATGCGATCGTTGGGATTGTTTTGAAGATCTCTCAACCCCTCAGCTAGTGTCTGTAACCTTTCTTCACTAGAAAGTTTATAGAGATTTTGCAGTTCTTCATCATCAATTGCACTGATTTTTGTGACTAAAATATTGTCATTATGTCCAGTATTCAATACTATCTCATGAATATATTCTCCGCTTTCATTCCTCAAATTTTCCCCACCGCCTTCAATAGATTGGGGAACAGCGACTAATAATTTACTAACAATTTCATCAGTGTTTGCCCCACTCAATTCACCCGTTACCGCTTCATTTGCTAGTTGACTAATCCCATTCAATCCTTGATATAAGCGATCGCACAATTGAGGCGTAAAGACTATTCGTCTATCTCTGATATCTAAAATAATTTCTTCCAGACAACGAGCAACAGTTTCTACTGTTACCACTCCAGCACTTCTAGAATCTCCTTTGATACTATGAGCATCCCGCCGTAACTCATCTAAAATTGTCAGATCGTTTGGGTGGATTAAAAGATACCCCAAACCTTTTTCTATTGTCTGCAACCTTTCCTGAGTTGCCATCTTATAAATCTCTCGAAGCTCCTCATCTTCGATAAAATTTGGTGCAGTAACTACAGGAAGATCGTTTTCTGGAACGAAATTCGGTTGGGGTTCCGTTTCTGCCAAAACACCTTCTATCAAAGAAGTAGCCGCGATTGCAATATCCACCCCACTCGCTTCACCCGTCACTGCTTCTGCAACTAATTTACTAATCGCATCCAATCCTTGATGAAGGCGATTGCTTAATTCTGGGGTTAAAACTATTTCTTGACGTTTAATGTGACTAAGAATATCTTCAATACAATAAACTAAAGTTTCAACAGGCTCAACTCCAACACTTCTGGAATCCCCTTTCAGACTGTGAGTTGCCCGCCGCAAATCGTCCAAGATCCCTTTATCATCCGGGTGTGTTAATAGATACTGCAAACCCGATTCCAGTTGCTGTAAGTGTTCTTCACTGGATAGTTTATACAGATTTCTAAGCTCTTCATCTTCTATCATCATCATTTGTACCAACAACTAAACAATCTGATCTAGTTCCTGCGCTGTTTCATTAAGCTGCTGAGTTCCCACCTTAGTTTGACTAATTCCAATAGAGGTTTCCTTCGCACCTTGATTAATACTATCCATCGCTTGGACAACTTGTTCAATTGCATTAACTTGCTGCTTAAGATTGAGTGAAATTTGTTGATTATTCACCACCACTTTATTCACAGCATCAGTTACCCCAGAGAAGGCTCGATCGGTTTTTTTCGCAGTTTCAACGCCAGCAGCAACCGTCTTTGTTCCTTCCTCTGTTACCATGACAGTTGAATTAATTGCTCCTTGGATTTCTGTTACCAAATTATTAATTTTTTCCGCAGATCTTTGACTTTGATCTGCTAATTTTCTAATTTCATTTGCCACTACTGAAAAACCCTTCCCATGTTCCCCAGCCCGCACCGCTTCAACGGATGAATTAAGAGCTAACATATTAGTTTTGTTAGCCACATCCGACACAAATTGAGAAATGCTACCGATTTGATTAGCTTGCTCAGAAAGAAGTACAATTTGTTCTGCGATTGCACCCACTTTCTTTTCTAAGGTGAACATCCCCTCCAGAGTTTCTCCCACCGCTTCTGTACCACCCTGGGCTAGTGTTAGCGCTTCTTGTGCAGCAGTAACAGCAGATTTAGCTTGTTCAGAAGATTGTCGAGAAGAGGCTTCCAACTCATCCATAGTAGTCGTGGTTTCACTCACCGAAGCCGCCTGCTGACTGGCGATTCTTTCTTGTTCATCCAAAGTCGAGAAAATTTGTTGGCTAGCAGATGAGATACCATTCACCAATCCCTTAATCAATTGCACGAGTTGCCTTCCTCGGAAAATTCCGATCGGTAATACCGTACCCAAAGCGCCTAAAATAATTAAGGTGGCGACAATTTTAAACCCATTAACTGACTTGAGAAATTCACTCTTGGGTACTTGATTGATGGCGACTAAAAATTGCTTGGACTCCGGATCGAGTGGTACTTTACTATAGGCGATTGTATAGTTACCTCCTTGATCAGTTATGCCACGATTCCCACCGAGAATTTCCTTTGCTACTGCTTCCGGATAATCTTTCTGCAATTTCTCTTCTTTCTTCAGATCGACTCCCCATTCTTTTGAATCTTTCGGATGGGAGATATAGTAGCCATCTTGATTAACTAAAAATGCCTCTCTTTTGTCCTTATTGCCATCTTCAATATATTTAATGAATTTCTTTGCAAAAACATTAGCGATGACAATTCCTCTCGGTTTCCCGGCTCCATCATATACTGGAGTTGCGTAGCGAATTACAGGTTTTAATGGTTCTTCAATTTTACCCTTTTCCTGGTTTAGATTAACGGGTGAGGTGTAAAGATTCCCCAGAGGCAATTTCATTGTATCAGAAAAATAGGGGCGATCGATCTTATTTTGTAGCTCGGCTTTCGGGATAACTTTAGGCTTATTACTTCCATCGGAATCAACCCGGACAATTTCCTGTCCTTTTTCATCCAAATACCGCAACTGCATATAATAAGTCTTTGACTGGATCATACTCGTCAATAGACTTTCTAGCTGCTTCGCCAAAGCATCAGCACTCGCGTTGGTTTCCTTATCAATACCACCGCCATCTTGGGCGCGAACAATTCCTTGCACCTCGGGAGTTTTGCTTAGAAATAAAACATCTTCATTAATCCCCTGTAAAAATGATTCAATACTGTTTGCTTCACTAACCGCCGATTCTTGTAGCTGGTTTTCACTCAAACTCGTTAACGCACTGCTGGAAGAAACAATACCATAAATTCCCACCACAGAAACGGGGACAATGCTACTTAAAAATAGCAAAAATAAGAGTTGCTGCTGAAGTTTAAATCGATTCATAAAGTTTCCGTAATTTTTAGCTTGTCTGGGAGATACATACCAATATACGATCGCAACTGACAACGTAAAACATCTGCCTTTATTTGCGTAAACATTTACGTCCTTTGCCTTGAAAAATATGACTCAGATACACCCAGGTTTTCTATACATTAAAACTTATTACCATCAGAGTAGATATAGCAGTCGCCAGGGCGGTTAAGACATCCGAAAATGCCAGAACCAAGTCACAGCAGGCATTTCAATGGGTGACTTTTGAATGAATGACTTTTTCTGCTCGTCCTGAGATAATATTATCTTTCCTCTATATGTTATTTCACTTAGCTCGTATCAGCAATAAATTACAGATATTTTTCCGAATTCTTTATACTTCGTGAAAAAAAAATATTTTGCTGTCGATCCCAACTTCTCACGCTCTCGATTTATGTAGTACATGAACTTGTTTTGTATTACATTGGGTTTGAGTTTTGAGTTTTGATAGAATTATTTAACCACTAAGACACGAAGACACTAAGGAAGAGAAGAAGTGGGCAATTTTCTCAGGGGAGTCACCGCTGTTGCGGTTGCAATCGAACTCAAAACTCAAAACTCCCCATCACCTCCCCCGTAATGGACTCACTTCCACAACACCATTTTGCCTAAATACAACCTGAAATTGAGCTAAGGGTTTCTGGGGAACTATCCCACCCGTCGTACCAATACCAGCGGCTTCTGGCTTTACCAATTTATCTTTCTCCAGAGGAGTTTCCTGAACATAATCCCAAGCAGGTTGATTAATTGGCTCGTAATCTGCGATCGCGCCCTCTTCGGTGACACCAATCCGGTATCTTAAAGGTTGTTGAGCTTTTGGCGTTCCTTTCCAAAGTTCACTAAGTTGTTTGTGAATGCGATCGTTCAAATCCCCTAAAACAGCTTTGTCAGTAATTTCTGCCCCCAAACCTGGTTCACCTTTGATGAGTCGCCAAGGACTAATTTGCAGGACACCCTTTCTTGTAAATACTACCCGGAATTGAGCAATGGCTTCTTTGGGTGCAGTACCACCTTGGGTGGGGATGTAGAGCAAATCGAGGAGGGGAGTTTTTTTCTGCTCTTTGAGGGCAACATCATTCAGATGCTTGTAACCAATAATTTTGCCATCTTTGCCGACTCCCACCTGATACTCCAAATTTTCCTCCACCTCTTTCCGATTTTGCCAACGTCGATCTAATTCTCGATAAAGATAGCGTTTTAAATAACCTACCTCAGTTGGATCGGTAATATCTTGGGCTGAAGCTAGCACCTTCTCCAACTCCTCCGGATTAGGAGGTGATGCTTTTGGCACAGGAGGAGTCTCTGTATTTGAGGAAGTAGTTTGAGTCGCATTGGGCTGCGGTTGAGGTGGGCGGACTTCCGGTACTGGTACTAAGAATAATGCGATCGCGGCTACTGTCAAACTTGCCATTCCCAGGGCAGCGGGTGCAGATCGTTGTGCCACAGGTTGATCTGCTTTGCGGTAGCGCCGGGAAACTGGTTGTAAGGATATACTCAAATCCGGTAGAGTTTGCCTATCCGCCAGAAACTGGTCAATTGCCTCCACCAAATCAAACAACTGTACTGTTGTCAGATCGATCTCTAAGCCTTTCCCTTCCTCCATTCCACCACTCGACATACCGGAACCACTAGCAACAGCCTCAGCAGTCGCCAATACCCTCAATCGGTGTAAATTCCGATCTTTGAGAGACTGAAACTGCACCAAAGAAGGTTTATCCCCGTGCATTTTTGGGTGATGCACCTGACTCAAGAATTCTTGAGCATAACTACTAGCAGAATAGACTAAACTTTCAAAAAAATCTCGTCCGCCACTAATAGGTTGGTTGTAACCCGCAAAATAACATTCCGCATTAACTATAATCGTCATTAATGGGCGAGGATCGACAGAATTAACCGTTGCGGTGGGGTCAATCAATCCCTCTAGAATCAGCGTGCAGTTAGGCAGACTGTACTGTCGTCTAATCGTCATCTCTCTTCCCCCGTGGAGACTCCCGCGATACCTGTACGTTTGCCAGTGGGGATAGAAATTGGTGGGCGGGGTTTATGCTGCATAACAGTAACCATCCTTTTTGTGAATAAATCCGATGCCAGAGGTGAGTTGTTTACGGAACTTCTCCATCAAACAAGCTAATCCAAAAGCGCTCCATTCCCGACGTACCCGTACAGAAGAGTAGCTGACTCAAAAGAGACAGCGCCAATTCATTTAACTTATCGTCGGTGCTATAAAAAGCAACTTTGGCTCGTCGCGGATTCATCCTACTGCGAAAATGTATCCGGAATCGTTCTAGATACTCAGATAAGCGAAAATGTTGTTCTAGGGGCACTTGCTTCTCACTCATTTGTTGATAAGCCAGTAGTAGCTGCCTAATTAAAACTGTCATTCTTCGTGCCAGATAACTGGCAATCAAGACTAATGCCTTAGCTTCCTCTACTGAGAGGGGACGGCGTATGTAAGAGCGTCGTAAGGGATTAGAACAGCGTACACGCCAAAGGACAACCCTATTTTTGATTATATCCTCCAGTTCTAGCTGCTTTGCCATCACTAGCATCGCTTCAGAGCCTCCCAACTCCAGCGCTTCAATGGCAAGTAGAATTAAGTCTATCTGCTGCCGACTACGTGTCGGACATTCCCACTTTGATATTGCTGGATCTGGTAAATTATCCAAAATCATAGGCTTTGACTGGGCAGGGGAGCTGTTTGTCGGCATTACGCTTACAGAAAGATTCATTTCCCGTTTCAATAACAATTATCAGTGAACTAGTTGCTAAACAAGCAATCATATACAAGTTGGGAACCTGTAAAATAGCTGACATCTCAATATTGGCATTTGTGCCGTCATCATGCCTGTATGAACAAGAAGTCAGGGGTTAGAGGGCGGAGGTAGGGGGTAGATGGAATCAGAATAACTTGTACCGGGATCTAAAAATAAGGCACTTACTATCTACATTCAAGGGGGCAAGGGAGCAGTCGGCATAAAGAAAGAACATATCTCAGATTTCTAGTGTACGATTTTCCTGGCAACCAATCTCATCTACCAATGGATCTAAAATCTCTGATTCGCGATATTCCAGATTTCCCTAAACCCGGCATTTTATTTCGGGATATCACCTCCCTGCTACGGAACCCAGAGGGACTACGCTATACGATAGACACACTAACTCAAAAGTGTAAAGACGCAGGACTAGCTCCTGACTATGTGGTGGGAATGGAATCCCGTGGCTTTATTTTCGGTTCACCACTAGCATATCAACTGGGTGCTGGCTTTATCCCTGTCCGGAAACCGGGTAAGTTACCAGGAGCAGTTCATACGATCGAATACGACTTAGAGTATGGCACGGATCGCTTAGAAATCCATCAAGATGCCTTTGATCCCGGTAGTCGGGTTCTGATCGTCGATGATTTAATTGCTACAGGTGGCACAGCAGGTGCGACAGCACAACTAATCCAACAGACTGGTAGCGAACTTGTCGGCTTTGGCTTTATTATCGAACTAAAGGATTTGGGGGGTCGTCAGAAACTCCCTGATGTTCCCATTTTGACTTTGGTGGAGTATTAAAAGTCAGGTATAGCTACCGAAATCGATAAATTAACGAAAAATGCAGGAAGCAAAAGATGATATCGCCAGCCAAGCTCGCCAGGGGAGTGTGGCGGCGATTATTGAAATATTAAATAAACAACTGGCAGATGCTCGGATTAGAACCCGTGCTATTTTTGCAGATGGTGTACTGCAACTGTTATGTGAGGGGGCTTTGGCAGAACAACTGGATCGGGTAATCGTGGTAAAACAAATTCGGCAAATTTTGGAAGGTATTGCCCCACGTAACATTAGTCGAGTCAGGATTAATAGTAGAATTGTGCAAGAGCAACAGTTACTATGGTTAGAAGAAATTAACCGTAATCCTCAACACCTACTCTGGTCTGAAGAAATTAAGCTAACTAAGCCTAACATTTTACAGCAATTGACAGAGGGATTTAAGAGTCAGCCAAAAGAGCGATCGCACAAATTCACTCTTCCGACTGTTTCTCCCCGACAATTGCGAGAAAATAGTCGTTTCCGTCGCGGTATTATTAGCGGTGTTAGTTTGACCGTACTTTTGCTGATGGTGGGTTGGTTTCTTTACGATTATTTTGGCTTAAAACAGAATGGCTCCTTGAAAACTCAAGCCTTAAATTCCACAGCGGGGTTTTCACCCACACCCACAAAACCTCCGGTGTCTTCTACCTCTGTATCAACTGCCTCCGCGCCATCTTCCGATCCCTTTGGTGATGCGGTGCGACTAGCAAATCAAGCAAATGCAGATGGTAAAGATGCAAAAACTGCGGCTCAGTGGTTAGATTTGGCAGGTAAATGGCAGAAAGCATCTGATTTGATGAGTGAGGTGAAACCAGATCATCCTCGTTATCAAGTTGCTCAAGATCGGGTTATCCTTTATCGGAATAACAGCAAACTGGCTCAAGACGAAGGGCAAAAATTGCGATAGCGTAAGCGTTGCTTGGCGTTAGCCTAGCGCTGCTGCAAGCAGCTCGCAGTAATCTCACATGAGCTTTAGTTTTTGGTAGCAGGTTTGATCGAGGCATTTTGGCAGCGGATTTGATAACGGATGTAACGGATGAGTTGTGGATGGATGTTGTGGATGGTTTAGCTGTATTCGCCGGAGAGCAATACACCATATCGGTACTCCGATTGGTGTCGGGATGGATAGGCGTGGCTGACGTAGGTACGGAGTCAGCCAATAGATGGAGAGGATAACCGATCAATCCATTCCTCTACCATCTGAGTAATAGTCTTTTCTCTTTCTGCTGCAATTACCCTCAGCTTATTGAGGCGTTTATCAGATAGTCTGATATTAAGGTTTTTGGTTTTCATAATGTATTGACATTGCTAATACACTGATGTTAACATAAAACCCAGGAGTCAAGAAAGAAATGAGAACAGCTTACCAGTACCGACTACGCCCAACAAAACACCAAATTGCAGAACTTGACAGATGGTTGTCGATGCTCTGCGCTCAATACATGGGTTTGAAGGAATTCTTGACAACTTCTGAGGGTGAAACCGTTGCTATTTCAC
>NZ_JAMZMM010000458.1 GCF_024178385.1 Limnofasciculus baicalensis BBK-W-15
GGCCTCGATCGGGGAGGGTTGGGGAGGGGTTAATTATGCTTCCGCCTCTAATGTTTCAGATGAAATGACATCAATATCACTTCCCGTCCCAGGAAAAGACTGATATTTCAGATAATAGCCAGCTAATACGATCGCAATTATTGCGATCGTACCAATTCCCACAGGACTAGGGACCCAAAAGATAACTTCCAGATGGTTTAACTCACCAGGATCGAGGTTCCACAAAAGCTTCCGCCCATTATCGTCAATTTGGGCAGTGACAGTATTAATACCTGCGGGGGCAAGTTTGGCTCCCCAAGGTGTCTGCAAACTGAATTGTAAATCCAAAAGGGAACTTGGACTGATGATGGCATTACCATCTGAAGACATGATGGCGAGCGATCGCAAATCTAACTCATAGCTTAACTGATTCCGTTGGACTACAAAAAAGTTAAGTTGCTTCAGGTTTAACTTTGAGTCAATAGTGGGTAAATCTCCCGTATCTCCCGTTGTCGAGGGGGACTTTTCCTCCGTACCTGAATTAAAAAATTGGTCATACTTAGCGAGTAATTCCGGTCCTCCGCTAAAGGGGATTGTCACTAAAATTGTTTCGCCAGAAATTCGTTTAGCGTTGCCTTGAAGTTGTTTAGCTCGCTTCTCGATACTTTTAAACCATTCCGTAACTTGCTCTTTGCTAAAGCTAGCAATTTGTTCTCCCAACTCAATTTTCTGGACAATCGCGCCGCTGTTTTCATGATTAAATGAAACAGCCATATCATATTTTACACAGCCTGAAAGCAGGAGCGATGCTAACAAGACAACCCAAAGTACACGAACTCTTCTGAGCGTCCGACGGATTAACAATGATATATTCACTACAGCTAATTTCACAAACTCTTCTCCCTTTCTCGGCTTGACAGTTGTTCGATCCTGACGCAAAAAGTGTTAAGGATCAAGTATCAAGGATGAAGTCTTTACTTATCGATACATATCGCCATTGAGATTTTCCCACCAGACTTTAATACTCTGGGTTTCTCAGGGGCAGTAATTTCATCAGCTGTAGACAGAGGAGAATCACATATATCGGATTGAACAACATATACCTCTTCCAAAGGCGGACAGGTTCGCGCACGAACCTATAGAGCCATTCTAATCCCAGATCTTGCATTAATATGGGAGCTTCCGGAAGATTCCCCGCGTGCATGTCAAAGGCCGCTCCGACACATAGTATGGGACAATCAAGTTTATCGCGATGTTCAAATGCCCATTTTTCTTGCTTAGGACACCCCAAGCTTACAAATACAATACCCGCTCCCGATTGGCTAATTTGTCGGATATGTTCGGCATCTTCCTCTGGGCTGAGGGTACGGAATGGAGGGGAAATTGCCCCGGCGACAATCAAGTTGGGAAATTGTTTGGTAAGATTGATCCGTAAATTTCTCAGTACTGATTTTGTCGAACCGTAGAAAAATATAGAGATACCTTCTTCTGCTGCTCTTTTACATAAACGTAACATGAGTTCAGGTCCCCGTACTCGATCTTGTAGGGACTTTTGACCAGGCTTCCGGAGCAGATTCATCGCCCAACGCACGGGCTGTCCGTCAGGGACAACTAGGGGAAATTGCTTAACCCTATATCCGTGTCCATTTGCGTCAAGATATGCCTCTGTCAGACTATGGACATTGACTGCTGCTACCGGAAGAGATTTACGGTTTTTGGCACTTTGAATGATTAATTCCGTTGATTCTTGATATGTAGTTCTATTCACTCCAATTCCTAGGACACTGGTTTTGCTGGCAGACACTACTAAAGTTTTGGTTACAGTATTCATATTTACTCTGAAAGCCCCTGAGCTTATATTTTGGTGTTTTTGTTGTAGCAAACCAACCATCAAAAGCTGTTGCAAGTACGAGGACAGAATTTAATTTAGTATTAATTCTGCTTTAATTTGGAAAGTTGACTAGACAGATAAAATGTTTTTAATGTTCCTCTAAAAATTACTTATTTTTTTTTTAGGAAAATTTTGAATAAAATCATCTAAGAATGAAAGATAATTCATGTTGCCAACAACATTTACCTCCCACACCAAAAATTAAGTAATTTGACACCAAAAAAAATGCGCTATACTGTGTTTTCTACTGTACTTTGTTGACAAGTACTTTGTCCCTATCAACCAAACTGCCATTCTGGTTGTCCGATGGCAATGACAAGGCTATTTCAATTCAGGGGTCTAAAATAGGGTGAGAAACTCTCTTACACCTCTGTAGCTACAATCTCTCAAAATCAGCTAATTGTCAAGTCCTTTCTAAGCAAGAGGTTTCAGGGGAAGTGGCACACAAGTATAAGGGGCTACTTCCAGACACTAAACCACTTATAGCAAAAGTCAGGCATTCACCCCTTGAGATCGCTCCTGTGAATTAGTTCTGGCTTTTGAGGATGTCCTAACCGAGGAAAGCGACTGCTATAGCTGGAAATACTAATAGTATCATAGAAGACAAAGGTCTCAAAAATTAATTAATATTTCAACAAGTCAAATTTATGCCTCTGGTTTGACACTATAGTAGGGGGAGAGAATCTCGATTTTTCTTAATATATCCCCCACCATAGCTCTACCCAGCTTGGTAGCGGGCAGTTTACTCCGTGGCCTTCTGGTAAATCTCCATCAGTTGTTGGTAGTTAGCCTCAGCCGTGTACTTGGCTTCAAATTCAACACGAGTATCCCGACGCATCTGGGTTAATTCTGCTGGATGTGCTAAAGCCCACTCCACTTTGGCTGCCAAGTCTTCCGAGTCACCAGGGCGGAAGTGGATACCCGTGCGGCTTGGGTGAATCAGAGCAGAGAGACTGCCGATTTGACTGGCAATAACGGGGACACCGACAGCATAAGCTTCGACTATTGTCATGGGAAAACCCTCGTACCACAAAGAGGGAAAGATTAAGATCAGTGCCTCTTTCATTAAAGCTAACACTTCATTTTTGCTAAGTCGCCCCAGCAACTCCACTCCCGGCACTTTCTGGGCTGCCTCAGCAACCTGTAAAGTCTGAGGACCATCTCCGACAATTTTGAGGGGAATCTTGCCATCCAGATGTTTCCAGGCAGCGATGAGTGTGTCTAGTCCTTTTTCCTGGGAAAGTCTTCCCACGAATAGTGCGTATCCTCCAGCGCCAGTGCCAAAACCAGGATCGGGATGGAGGAAATTAGGCTTAACGACAATTTTACTACCAGGTAACCCTCCGGCGATGAACTTCTGACGGGCAAAGTCGGTGAGGGTAATATATAAGTTTACGCGATCGCGCCAAGTACCTCTAGCACGATGAAGGGTAAGCATAGCAGTAACGGCGGCTGTTGCTGCCCGATTACCCCGATAGCAGGAGTGAACGACTCCTGGCCAAGGAATAACTTTTCCCAGACAATCCTCACAAACACCTCCATCCCGGAAAAATTCGGCATTGGCACAGAGAAGTCGGTAGTTATGTAATGTCTGGACTACAGGTACGCCCGCTTCATAACAAGCATCGTAAACTGCTGGGGATAGGAGCGGAAAAAAGTTATGGACGTGGACGATATCGGGTTTGAAACTAGCAATTATCTCACTTACTCGTTGTTTTGAGGAATAGGAATAAATAGTATTGGCAGCAGTTTTGATTTGACTCCACAAACCTGTAATGTCATCATTACTGACTTCTAGCCAAGCGACACTGTGACCATTGTCTTCGAGTAAAGTTTTCTCTGACTGGGCTACCACATCCTCACCTCCAGGAATTTGGTAGCGGTTATGTAGTACTAGTACTCTCATTGTTGTTGGTTGTTGGTTGTTTGTTGTTTGTTGTTTGTTTTAACTGAGATCTTGCACCAATGTCAATAAGCCTGAAAAAGCTTAATTTTTGGTGACCACATTAACGGATTATCAAGGGTTGTAGCTTTTTATTGAGAATGGTGCAAGATCTCAATTTTAACTAAAAGCTAACCCATTCATTACTAATTTCGATAATTTTAGAAGTAGAGTTTTGTTAAATTGGTATTTCTCTTCAAATAAACTGGTTTTTTGAGATAGGGTCAATCGCACTTACCAGATTAAGTTTATCTAATGAGGGGTTCGGGGAGCGATAAGACCCCCGCCATAATGGTACTCCATTTGG
>NZ_JAMZMM010000459.1 GCF_024178385.1 Limnofasciculus baicalensis BBK-W-15
TGGTTTGGAAGCCTACACCATACCTGTACCCAGGTTGGTGTAGGAGATGTCACTCCACAACAACAAATAACCAATAACCAATAACCAATAACTATTGACTATTCTCCCAATAAACCTTTACCAAAGAATTTAGGTGGTTCTTTCAAAGAATAAACCTCAGTTTGAGCCGCGATCGCTCTCCGGATATGAGCAGGAGTTTGCAGCATTCCCAGCAGAGTCATACCATCCATAAGCTGGAAGCCACCTGTGGTTTTGTCTTTCAGGAGTTGGTCAATGGTTTCTGGATCGGGTCGCGTGGTAATATTTTCCGCAGAGGCGATCGCAAATCCCCAAGGCGAGCCGTAGGTGGAAGTAGCGGACATATAGGAATGGACGTTAGGAAATACCGATTTGAGGGTAAATACTAGACGTGCGTGGAGTTTAAGTTCAGCAGGTGCGACTGGACCTGCTTGGATGACCAAATATCCCCCCGGTGCGAGAACCCGTTGCACTTTCTCAAAATATTCTTTGGTAAATAATTGAAAGGATGGTCCTTCTTCGATGGGGTCAGATAAATCGGAAATGACTATATCCCATTTTTGCTCAGTTTTGTCTAAAATTTCCAGAGCATCAGCAATAACGAGTTTGGTACGGGGATCGTCAAAAGCACCTTGGTGCATTTCCGGTAAGTGTTCCCGACAAGCTTCTACCACCTCACCGTCAATATCCACCATCATCGCCTGCTCAACGCTATGCCAACGGAGGATTTCCCGCACGGTAGCACCTTCGCCACCACCTAAAACGAGAACATTCTTAGGGTTTCCGTGAGCAATCATAGCGGGGTGGACTAAAGGTTCATGATAAAGGAACTCATCCCCAGTACAGGATTGCCATTTTCCATCCAAAACTAGTCCTTTCCCATAAACACCAGTTTCGACAATATACATGTCCTGGTAGGCAGTTTTTTTATACACTAAAACTTTTGTTACGCCGTGAACGTAGATATCCCAAGGTGTGATATACTCGCTCACCCACAAATCTGCACCAACTTGACTACCTGCCATCGAAGACCCTCCTTTTTTCTAATGTTACCTTAAAGAAACACCCTAGACAAAAAAGCTCAACTCTCAAGCTAGGCAAGCACACGCTGACAGAGCGTGGTCTGCCATTCAACGTTTTTATGAGAACTGTAGATTGGGTAAGTCAGGTAAAAAGGGCTATCCAAAATATAAAAAGTTCAGTCGTTCCGTTGAATACAAAAACAGTGGTTGGAAGTTATCTGCTGATAGAAAGGAGATAACCTTGACTGATGGATTTGAAATCGGAATAATGAATTTATGGAGTTCTAGAAATTTAGTCTGGTACTCGGAAAAACAAATTTCTAGAGTTCGCGTAATCAGACGTGCTGATGGCTACTATGCTCAGTTCCTGGTTGACTGGGATAGAAGAGAAGAGCATGAATTTCAAGGGAAAATGACAGGAATCGATTTGGGACTAAAAAATTTCTCTACTGATTCCGATGGCAATACTGTAGACAATCCCCGTTTCTTGATCAAGTCCGAACGTCGGCTCAAAATGCTGCAACGTCGGGTCTCTAAGAAACACATCAAAGGGAAGAAACAGTCTAACAAATACCATAATGCACGTCAGGCTTTAGCTAAACAACATCTCAAGGTAAGTAGACAGCGCCTAGACAAAGCTCGTAAAGACGCTTTGGCGCTAGTTAGATCTAACGACCTAATTGTCTATGAAGACTTGAAGATACAAAATATGGTCAAAAATCACCACTTAGCTAAATCTATTAGTGACGCATCTTGGTATCAATTCACTCAATGGCTTCAATATTTTGCCCAAGTGCATGGGGTTATAGTAATTGCTGTTCCACCACACAACACAACTGTTGATTGTTCCTGTTGTGGAGCAAAAGTCAAGAAAACTCTTAGTACTAGAACTCACAGGTGTAACCAGTGTGGCGCAGTTTTAGATCGCGACCACAACGCCGCCAAAAATATCTTAGCAAAAGGACTGAAGCTGTTAGCTGAATATTTAAACAGTACCCTAGGGCATAGGGGATCTGGAGCCAAAAGCTCAAAAGCTCAGGGAGAAACTAACCGCTGGCTCAAGAACGGAGACGCTCTTGCTTTAAGTTGGCTCGATGAACTGAGAACCAAGAACTCTTGGGAATCCCCCGCTATACCTCGTATAGGTTAGCGGCGGGAGGATGTCAAAGATTGTCATTATTACATAGGGAAGTGGGCGAGATAGAGACGCAGGCAAGATGCCTGCTCTACGGGGGGGGGAAGGAATTAGCCAGGGAGTATATTACTCAAGTAAAAAGCTAAGGCTGCACTTCCGATGGGAACTGTAAGATTATCAATACCGAGTTTGGAGAAGGCTTCTAAACCTGTGGCGAATAAGGCGACAGCTAGGGATACAACCCAGGTTTGCCAGTTATTCCCTTCCACACCTAAAAGAATTAAACTGCTGACAAGATAGCTGACTAAAGCCATGGTTAAAGATCCTTCCCAGCTTTTTTTGATTCCCCATATTTGGTAAGGATGTTGACCAAAATTTTGACCGATTAATCCGGCAAATCCATCCCCCCAAGTCATGACTAAAATACCAATAGCGGCATACTGGAATTGTTCAATAGGCCAAAACCAAGCGATGAGGATACCAATACTGACAGCATAGAAGAAAGTACCGAGACTTTTCCGTCCAACGCTATTTATACCGGGGAGTACGGGGATGTAATAAGATAAAAGCGCGATCGCACTGGCAATGATGGCAGCGGAGATACCCACCCACCCTGGCAGTTGTAACCACCACGCCACTAAAATTACATTACCTGTACCGATGTGAACTATCTTACGTGCTAGTTCTGAAGTCGTTCCCGTGCGGCGGTATAGAGTTTCTGCCAAAAGCACTATTGCGCCTAACGCGATCGCGATGATACTAATTTCGATCCATAAGGCTGGATTTGATTCTAACCAGGATATAGAGTTAAGCAAGGACTGATGGATAATACTTATGGAGACTTTATCTACTTTATCCTAATGAGGGGTTCGGGGAGCTATAAGACCCCCGCCATAATGGTACTCCATTTGGCGGCGGGATACATAGACTCCCCGCGTAATATTAATGGGTACTGCTTCGCAGAAGCAAGCTACGATGCCCATTAATATTACATCTACTGCTTGGCGAAGTCGTAGTAGATATGCTACAATCTTAGCATGTTAACGATGAACTACCGCGATCGCATCTATCCCGATACCACTCAGGAGGAAATTCTGTCTGAGTGGATGGAAACTTGTCGTATTGCATATAACTATGCCTTGCGGGAGATCAAGGATTGGTGCAATAGCCGTAAATGTTTGGTTGACAGATGTTCTTTAACGCAAGAATATATTATTCCTGCGGATGCGCCATTTCCAAGCGAAGTGAATCAGCTTAACGCTTTGCCCAAAGCCAAGAAAGTCTTTCCCAGATTAGGTGAAGTATCTTCTCAGGTTTTGCAGCAAACAATTAAGCAACTCCATAAAGCATGGGAGAACTTTCAGAAAAGAGGATATGGCTTTCCTCGATTTAAGAAATATGGGCAAATTAAATCCTTGTTGTTCCCCCAGTTTAAAGTTGTACCTTTGATTGGGAACAATATATTGCTGCCTAAAATTGGTTTGGTCTCAATCAACTTGCATCGGACTATTCCAGAGGGTTTTGTAATCAAGCAAGTACGGCTCCTTAAGAAAGCTGATATCTGGTATGCCAGTATTAACATTCAGTGCGATGTAAACGTACCAGAGCCAAGGCCACAGGGTCATCCCCTCGGCGTTGATGTCGGACTAGAAAAGTTTCTAGCTACTAGTGACGGTGCTCTGGTAAAACCGCCTAAGTTTTTTAAACAGATGCAAAGCAAGCTGAAATCGCTGCAACGCAGACTGAGGAGAAAACAGAAGCGGTCTAAGAATTACGAGAAACAACGGCTTAAGGTAGCTCGATTGCATCACAAAATTGACAACACCCGTAAAGACTTTCACTTTAAACAGGCTCATGCTCTATGTGAGGGAGCCGATATGATCTTCATGGAAGATCTGGATTTTACGATCGTAGCAAAAGGTTTTCTGGGA
>NZ_JAMZMM010000460.1 GCF_024178385.1 Limnofasciculus baicalensis BBK-W-15
CGCCCAACAAATAGTTGTATTGAGCGCAGAGCATCGACAACCATCTGTCAAGTTCCGCAACTTGGTGCTTTGTTGGACGCAGCTTGTACTGGTAGGCAGTTCTCACTTGCTTGACGCTTGGTGTTACTTTTTAAGTATACCAATTAAGTGAGCTTGGCAAGATGAAAAATGATTTCGGATCTAGAGGTCGCTCTGTATCAGACCTGAAAGCTCATTTAGTCCTGACAACAAAGTACAGAAAGAGTCTGTTTGTGGCGGTGTAACGGTCTCAGCACTGAAGAAGTACATTGAAGGTCAAGATTCGCCAGATTAAGCAAGAAAACTCCGTACCTCCGTTTTCCCGCCTATCCATCCCACACCAAAACGTAAGACGGTACTCAGCTTCGCTTCGATGCGCCGGATCGTCTATGGTGTATTGCTCTCCGGCGCAGAAAGCTAACCTGATTTTGTCAAATCGTGCCAAAATGCCTGTTGAGGGAAGTGTTGAGTTAGGCTTGGGGGTTGGCAGATGTCGCAGATTGAGCAGCTTACGCCGGAGCAGGAAGCTTTAATTCCAGTTTATCGGGAAAAGTGGAGAGCGATCGCACTCTCTACGGAACCAATTAATCGTGCCCAAGCCACAGAAGCTGTAAATGCTGCTTATCGTTGGATTTGGAGAAGTCAACAAGAACCTGAATTATTGTTTTTTCCTAGCCCTTATGCTGCTTTGAGTTACATTGGCAGGGAATTACAAAGTCAAGCTGATAGTCAATTGACAATAGAATTGCGGGAACGAGTTGAAACAGATATAGATCCAAGAGATAATCCAGACTCCATACTGCGTCGCGTTATGGAATGGAATATGGAGGATCTTTACAAAGAACTGGAGCATGAACTAAAGTGGCGACTCTGGGATGACTTGGGTAATTCTCCAGCCAGTCAAACGGGCAGCCAACTGGAGAGTTTGTTGGAAGCTGAATTGAGACAACAACTGGGAGATGATTTGTCAAGCAAACTGAGTGACTGTCTGGAAAATATCCTGAGCGGTGGAGATTTTGGCGGTGTTCAACCCGAAATTTTTGCATCTGACGCTAGTTTACTTGATTTTGGTTTGTCTGTTTTAGGTTGTTGTCCTTCACTTCAAGAGGATTGGTTAGACTTTCAACTTATGATTAAGGATTGTGGCTGGATTTTTCCTTTTGATGATATTTGCTTAGTCTGCGATCGCCCCCTGATTCTTTCCTTCGATCACCAACAACGTCTCCACGCTGAAGCCACTCCTGCTATTGAATTTCCTGACGGATTCACTGTCTATGCTTATCATGGAGCGATCTTACCGGAAAAATACGGGAAACTTTATCCTCAAGAGTGGCAAGCCGAATGGCTATTAACAGAGGAAAATGCTGAATTGAGGCGAGTGCTGATTCAGGGAATTGGTTGGGATGGCATTTGTCAGAAGTTACCAGCTACTGAATTAGATTCTTGGCAAGACTACACTTTGTTAAAAATTAACTCCGATCTGGATATTGAGCCTATTTGTTTATTAAAGATGATTTGCCCTAGCACGGGATACATTCATGCTTTGCGAGTACCTCCAGATGTGGAATCTGCTAGAGATGCGATTATCTGGATAAATTGGGGAATTTTACCAGAAGAATTTGCTGTACAAACTTGAATTTCTTTTAAATAGGGAATGGGGAGTGGAGAGTAGGAAGTAGGGAATTGTCCCGATCCGGAGTAGAGACTTTTGCCCTCACACCCAACCCCTCTCCCTCAAAAACCAAGTAATTTACATAACGTAACAAATGCCCGAAGGCTGAAAGCCGCTTAACTTCGTTATCTTTATTAAGATTAATTCTCAATACTTGACGAGATTGCGTCGTTTCAGCTACTATGGTCGAAAAATCCGAAGGATGGCTACTGACCTTTAGGATTTTTATAAGCTATTGCGAGTCATTTCAATATTTTCTAATCTTTCAAGGGGAATGGGGGAGTTTTGAGTTTCTCCCTATTCCCTTAGCAATTAACAATTAGCAATTAGCCATTAGCTATTACCTACCAATTTATCCCGAAGATGCTTAATGCGATCGCGATATTTTGCCGCTTCCTCAAATTCCAGCTTTTTCGCCGCTTCTTTCATCTGCCCTTCCAGTTGGGTAATTAATTCTGGAATATGTTCTAAAGATAAGTCATCCATATTAATGTAAGCTTCATCTAATTGTTGAGCATTCAATCGTCGCGATACATCTAAGAATGCCAATATCGCATTACTAGATTTCTTGAACACAGGCTGAGGTGTAATACCGTGCATTCTATTATAAGCCATTTGAATCCCTCGTCGTCGTTCAGTTTCATCAATAGCCTTTCTCATGCTGTCAGTAAAATTATCAGCATATAGAATAGCTTGTCCCCGGATATGACGTGCTGCTCTGCCAATAGTTTGAATGAGAGAGCGCTCTGCCCTTAAAAACCCTTCCTTATCAGCATCCAAAATAGCCACCAAAGATACCTCTGGCAAATCTAATCCCTCTCGTAATAAATTCACCCCAATTAAGACATCAAACTTACCCTCCTGCAAATCCTGTAATATTTCAATTCGTTCAATAGACTGAATCTCTGAATGGAGGTAACGTACCCGAATACCTCGCTCTTGTAAGTATTCAGTTAAATCTTCTGCCATTCGCTTAGTCAGAGTTGTAACTAATGTTCGTTCTCCCTTATCGGCTCTATCTTTAATTTCACCAAGTAAATCGTCAATTTGTCCTTCTGTAGGGCGGACAAATATTTCTGGATCGATTACACCAGTTGGACGAATTACCTGTTGAATTATTTGCTCATCTGACTGTGCCAATTCCCAGTCTCCTGGTGTAGCAGAAATGAAAATACATTGATTTACTTTATCCCAAAACTCTTCTGCTTTCAATGGGCGATTATCAGCAGCACTAGGTAACCTAAACCCATGTTCGATTAACACCTGCTTCCTAGCTCGATCGCCATTATACATACCCCTAATTTGCGGTACAGTAACATGAGACTCATCAATCGCTAATAACCAATCTTTAGGAAAATAATCTATCAAACATTCTGGCGGCTCCCCTGGTTGTCGCCCAGCTAAATGACGGGAATAGTTTTCCACGCCATTGCAATACCCCACTTCCTGTAACATTTCTAGATCGTAGCGAGTTCGTTGTTCTAAACGCTGGGCTTCCACTAATTTACCTGCTTTTTCTAATTCAGCCAAACGTTCTTGTATTTCCAGTTGTATTCCTTGACAAGCTGACTCTAATCGGTCATTGGGAGTAACGAAGTGACGGGCTGGATAGATGTTTAAAGTATCTAAACTTTGGATGATTTTCCCACTCACTGGATCTACATAGTGAATCGCCTCAATTTCATCACCAAAGAATTCTAAACGAATAATTCTATCTTCATAAGCAGGACCAATTTCCAATACATCTCCTTTAACTCGGAACTTACTCCGCCCCAAATCTAAATCGTTACGACTATATTGAATTGAGACTAAATCTCGTAATAGTTGCCGCTGATTGGTTTCCTCTCCAACTCGTAAAGGAATAGCTGCTTTGAGATATTCCGAAGGCATCCCCAAACCGTAAATACAGCTAATCGAGGCTACCACAATAACATCCCGCCGTTCAAATAGCGATCGCGTGGCGGAATGGCGCAGCATATCGATTTCATCATTAATTGCGGCTGTTTTCTCTATATAAGTATCGCTGACGGGAAGATAAGCTTCAGGTTGGTAGTAATCGTAGTAAGAAACAAAGTATTCAACTGCATTATTAGGGAAAAATTCTCTTAACTCGTTACAGAGTTGGGCAGCTAAGGTTTTATTGTGGGCTAAAACTAGGGTAGGTTTACCGATATTTTCAATCACTGAAGCTATGGAAAATGTTTTTCCTGTACCTGTAGCCCCCAGTAGTGTTTGAAAACGATTGCCAGTTTTAATAGATGCGGTAAGTTGGGCAATGGCTTGGGGTTGATCCCCTTTGGGTTGAAAGGGGGCTTGGAGATGGAATTTTGTCATAATTTGGGAATATTTTGAGTTTTGAGTTTTGAGTTTTGTTAGCGCAGCGGGACGAAGTCCGTTTTGAGTT
>NZ_JAMZMM010000461.1 GCF_024178385.1 Limnofasciculus baicalensis BBK-W-15
GAGAAATCAGATAAAAGAGATACCAGAATCCCTGGCACAACTCACCAATCTGACAAAGCTTTACCTCTGGGGAAACCAGATAAGTGAACTACCTCACACATTAACAAACTTAAGAAAATTAACCATATTGCACTTAGAAAATAATCCCCTCTCCATTCCTCCGGAAACACTACGACAAGGATGGGGAGAGAATGGCTGGGAGCCAGGAAATCCACAATCTATTCTCAATTACTACTTCACCACCCGCAATCCAGAAGAAACCCAAACCCTCTACGAAGCAAAACTCCTCCTCGTCGGCGAAGGAGGTTCCGGAAAAACCAGCCTCGCTAACAAAATCCTCAACCCCGAATACCAACTCAAACCCGAAACCGAAGATACCTCCACCGAAGGAATCGATATATTAAAATGGGAATTCACCACAGCCAACGGCAAACAATATCGGATTAATATTTGGGACTTTGGCGGACAAGAAATATATCACCAAACCCATCAATTTTTCCTCACGGAACGTTCCCTTTACCTCCTCGTCGCCGATAGCCGCAAAGAAGATACAGACCATTATTTTTGGCTGCAAATTATCCAACTTCTCAGTAAGAATAGCCCAGTTATCCTCATTCAGAACGAAAAACAAGATCGAACCTGCAACCTCAACCTCAACCAACTACGGGGTGAATTTGCCAACCTTCGCGATACTTTACCTATCAATCTTGCCACTAATCGCGGTTTAACTGAATTACAAAGCGAACTCCAACACCAACTAGAAAAACTCATCCCCAATGGGATACCTTTCCCCAACAAATGGTTCGCTGTCCGCTATACTTTAGAAAACGATGGACGTAATTATATAGAATACTCAGAATACCAAAATACCTGTCGCCGCCACGGTATTACTAACCGGGATGAAATGTGCCAACTCAGCCAATTTTTGCACGATTTAGGTATTTGCTTGCATTTCCAAAATGACCCCATTCTCTGCCATCGCCTCATCCTCAAACCCAACTGGGGAACCACCGCAGTATACAAAATTCTCGATCACAAAAAAGTTAAACAAAATTTGGGACAATTTAACGATAAAGATTTAAAAGATATTTGGCAAGCCGACGAATACGCCGATATGCGCCACCAACTCCTGCAATTAATGAAAGAATTCAAAGTTTGCTATGAAATTCCCCGCCGCCAAGGTGAATATATTGCCCCGCATCTCCTTTCCTCGGAATCTCCCACATATCAATGGCATACTGAAAATAACTTAATCTTGCGCTATAAATACAATGGCTTCATGCCCAAAGGCATCCTCACCCGCTTTATTGTGGAAATGCACAAGGAAATTGAAAATGTCTCCGAGCCAGAAAATGCCTTAGTATGGAAAACAGGGGTAATCCTCAAAGATAATGGTGCCCGTGCTGAAATTATCGAATATTACCATAAAAAAGAAATAATTATCCGCGTTTCCGGGAATCGTACCCGCGATTTACTGACTATTATTGACCGTAAATTTATGGAAATTCACGATAGCTTTGATGGACTCAACTATGATACTCTGATTCCCTGTAACTGCCAAGTTTGTAAGCCTAGCCAAAATCCTTATTCTTTTCCCCTCAATCGCCTATATAATTATATTGATAAACATCGTCCCACTATCGAATGTTACGAAAGTGCTGAAGATGTGAATGTGAGAGGATTAATCGATGGGGTAATTAGCGAATATTCCGATAATCCTGAATTCCCTGGAGATTATGGTGAGGGTTTTATGGGGAAACCTGGGCGAGGTTATAGGGGTAGATATAGGCGCGAGTTAAAACCGAGAGATGCACCAGCAAATCCCACAGTAAATATTTCTGTAAATACCCCAATTTATAATAACAACAAACAGGAGCAAGAGATGAGTAACGATAAAATATGGCACGGCGATAGAGTTGAAGGCAGTAAAATCGGTAGCATTAACTCACTTCAAGGGAGTGTTGGTGATATTCACGGTAATAATATCGTTAATAACTATAACGATACAGACAAACAATCCCTAGCCGAAGCAGCTAAAGAAATTCAAGAATTAATGGAACAACTCTCCACAACCCATAATACAGACTCCATGGTTGCCAAAGTCGAATTTGCAGGTGAAATTGTCAAACAAATAGATGCTAATCCTAATTTAGGTGGACGTATTCTCAGTGCCAGTAAAGCTGGCGGAGTTGCGGCAATTGGTCAATTTTTGAATCATCCTCTAGCTAGTTTTGCGATTGCTGCTTTAGAAGATTGGCAAAAGACGAAGTAGCGCTCGCCTGGGGATGTAGGGTGGGCAGTCCCCAATATCAGGTGAAAAACTTATGATTACGTTGGAGGGGACTGCCCACCCTACTGTTATTGAGAATAGTGCTGGGGATGTAGTGGGCAGTCCCCAATATCAGGTGAAAAACTTATGATTACGTTGGAGGGGACTGCCCACCCTACTGTTATTGAGAATAGTGCAAGCATCTGAGTAATATTAACTAATCGTACCAGTAAGGGGAGAACTAGCACTAGCATAACTTTTCACAGGCATTCGTCCCGCCAAATAAGCCAAACGCCCTGCTTCAGTTGCCATCCCCATCGCCCTACCCATTGATACTGGATTTTTAGCTAATGCGATCGCACTATTAATTAATAACACATCTGCTCCCAACTCCATCGCGTATGCAGCCTCACTCGGCGTACCGATTCCCGCATCCACTACCACTGGTACTTTAGCTTCCTCAATAATAATTGAAATATTAGCAGCATTTTTGATACCTTGTCCAGAGCCAATAGGCGAACCCAGAGGCATCACCGTTACACACCCCACCTCTTCTAATCGTTTCGCCAATAATGGATCTGCATTAATATAAGGTAATACGGCAAAACCTTCTTTCACCAATTGTTCTGCTGCTTGCAACGTGCCAATGGGATCTGGTAATAAATACTTAGAATCGGGAATTACTTCCAATTTAACAAAATTATTATCTTCTTGCCCTAATAATTTTGCCATTTCCCTACCTAACCGTGCCACGCGAATAGCTTCCTCTGCCGTCTGACAACCAGCAGTATTGGGCAACATCCAAAGTTTAGTCCAATCCAGGGCTTCTGCTAAACCTTCATGCCCAGGTGCTTTCGTTTGGACTCGTCGCACTGCCACAGTAACTATCTGACTGCCACTAGCCGCAATACTCTCCTGCATTTCTGTAATGGTACGATATTTACCCGTACCCGTCATCAAGCGAGAGTGAAATGTACGCCCAGCAATGATCAGTTTGTCAGTTGGGGATTCTTCTGTCAAGGCTGAGGATTGTGGCGATATAGGATTGATAATACTAGTAATCATTATATTTGTCTTGGCAGGGGCAGATCGATTGTAAAACCTCTCGTAGCCAAAATGTTCCAGGAGCGAATCGGACTTTTTCGCTTCAATCAAATCTGCTATCAATAATCCGGTTATCGGTGCTAATAAAATCCCATTGCGATAATGACCCGTAGCTAAGGTAAGATTTTGACAAGGACTTGTACCGAGAATGGGTAACTCATCTGGCGTTGTTGGTCTAAATCCCCACCAACACTCCTGAATTGACCAATCCTGTAATATGGGATATAGTCTAATTGCTCTAGCCAATAGCGATTGTATACCTGCTGGAGTATTATCGGGTTGCCATCCCACATCCTCACTCGTCGCCCCAATAATTAATCGCCCATCCCGACGGGGAACCAGATAGATTTCATTACCAAATAGTACCCGTTGCAGAGGTAAGGGTTGATGATTATTACTATTTGGCACTTGTACCGACACCATCTGACCTTTTTTCGGATAGATTGGCAGGGGCAATAATTCATTTGCCCAAGCACCCGTTGCCAGAATATAATGGTTAGCCTGAAATTCGCCAGCAGAAGTTCTCACCCGGCGAATAACCCGATTTTCCTGTTCAATTCCTTCAACTGTCACCCCTTCTTTGAGGGTAACACCCAAATCTCTGACTGCTTGCCGCAGTGCCTGAATCAGTCCCCGGTTATCTACCTGACCATCTTCAGGATACCACCAACCTCCTACTACATCAGTACCTAATCCAGGCTGATATAAATTAATTG
>NZ_JAMZMM010000462.1 GCF_024178385.1 Limnofasciculus baicalensis BBK-W-15
ATATCTTGTAAACTAGGATTAAGATTTTCTGCAGCAAACAGAGCGTATCCAGCCGCAGGCAAATCTCGCAATAGCTGAATTTGATCGACTGCTACGATATCTGGTAAATTCAATAACCTAATCCCGGGTACAACTAAAGCCGAACTTAAACTCGATTGTGTTAATACTGGTTGAGCTAGTGTTTGCAATCCTGCCGTATCTAAGGCATAAGTCATCGGGACAACTAAGTCAATATCTCCCCGAATTGCCCAATCTTCCCAGTTTTGTTGTAGTTTTTCTAATCTTTCACCACGAGGAATAGCAAAGACGGCTGCGGATATAATTAAGTCAGGTTTTTCCTGACGTAGGTGCGCCGAGACGGTTGCGACAAAACTATCGATTTGCCGAATCCGAAAATCTGTCCACTTTTGCCATAATTCGGGATTATTTGGGGAAATAGCAATAGGATCTACCCCCGTCAATTTCTGAAATTCCTGACGTGCGATTTGACTGTAGCCATAAATTCGATCTACTTTAGGGTTTTGAAAAGGGTAGCGAATGTAATCAAGTTGAATACCATCGACTTGATAGCGATTGACAATTTCCTCTAATAATGATATAAGATAACTTCTAACTTCCGGATTAGCTGGATCTAAAAAAGCCTTTTTAGTATAGGAATCAAATATATTTCCCTGTCTGTCAAACATAACCCAATCTGGATGAGCAGTTAGGAGAGGTCCAGTATAGTCATCGGGTTGATTTAAAATTGAATTGTGACGCTGATTGGCTGCGGCAAATATCCACACCCAAGCGTGTAATTCCATACCGCGCTCGTGAGCTAATTTTACAGCAGATGCGAGGGGGTCCCAACCTCTAACGAGGGGATTTTGTTCCGGTGCAACTCTGCTGGGGTAAATGGGATAACTAGCATTAACTGTTTCAAAAAAGACAGTATTAAATCCTGCTGCTGCTAGTTTGTCGAAAATCTTTGCTAAATCCTGTTCTGACTTAGCTTTAACAATAGTACCGCGATCTAACCAAATTGCTCTAATTTCTGGTTGAGCCAGGTTACTATTTATTGGGTAATTGTCCCACAATAGCCGTCTTGTGTCAAACCAATACTGTTTGGCTAGGGTATAGTCTTTTCTATCAACTGCATTGAGGAAGTTTTGCCAACCTATCCGGGCTTGAGTTACTATTCGATTGGTTGTTGGTTGTTGGTTGTTGGTTGTTAGTAGATTGTTCGTAATTCCTGTTATTGTTTCCTTCTTACTCCTTCTGCTAAGTTGCTCTACAAAATTATGGGTGAGTAATTCGACATTACTGTCTGCGGCATTAGCGGTGAGTAGGGTACTTTCAAATCTACCGATTAAATCTGCTAATTCCTGACTCATTACAGAGATTTCCTCGGGTGTCAGTTTGTCTAAATTATTGGGAGAAGTTTGTGGGGGTAAAACTCCTGCGTCTGGATCGTTTTGGGCAATGTTTTGGTTAGTTGTTCTTGGTTGTTGTAAATTATTACTTAATCTAGATGACTGATTCTTACTGCAATAGGGGACTGATTTATCTGTATTTGCCTCTCTGGGAGTGGGAGTAATATTGTAACGGAAAAGAGTTGCTCGTAACCAAGCACTATCCACTTCAGCACCAGCTACTCCATCAACACCCCAACGCCACCCTAAAAAGGTAGACTTATCTGTAGTTACCACTGCTGGCGGATTTTCTTTCTGATTCCAAACAGCAACAGTAGTGGAATTGACATTAACTGGAATTAATACACCTCCCTGAATTTTACTCGCTAATCCAGTAGCACTCACCCAAGTTTCAGTATTTGTTGATAAAGGTTCTAAATTAACAGATTGAGTTAGGGCAAATCCCCAATAAGCACCTAAAAGAGAGCGCAACCGATTGCGAATTGTCGGTTGAGATAAGACTCCCACCGCACCGCTGACGATAGTGGCTCCCCCTTGGCGCATCCACTCTTGTAACGCTAATAGCTGTGAGGGTTCAAGTTGTTCAATATTAGGTAAAAATAAAACTTGAGGACTACCAAAATCTGATACTTGCTCAACTTGAGTCCAATCAACAATACAATAATCAACACCCGTCTTATTTAATCTTGCAGTAATTCCTGACCAATACCCTTGATTATCGGGACTTTTCACAACCCCCAACTGCACAGTTTGCGCCGAAGTTGCACTGAGGAGTACCAGAGAATCTATCAACGTACCGACAATAGCGCCAAGGAAAAATTGCCTCATCTCTTCCTTCGTGTCTTAGTGCCTTAGTGGTTTATTAAATAAAAATTTACTAGCCCTTAGCCCTTGATGCCTTTACCACAAAGGACTCTAGAAGGTATTTTTAACGGAGAAGGAGGGATTCGAACCCTCGGATAGGACTTACGTACCTATCAACAGATTAGCAATCTGCCGCTTTCGACCACTCAGCCACCTCTCCACGGTCACGGTTAATAATAGTAGCACATTCAAATAGATTAATGCAAGCCCTAATTGGCAAATAGCTCATATTAATTTTTCTTAACGGACTTGTTCCTGTATCGTTACATAACTACAGATTGCTTTACATATTGCAACTTTAAGCAAAAAACTGTATACTACTTTGCAAAGAAGGAATTGTAGCTCTTTTTGAGCCATAAGCTATACTGCATCTAATTTAGATCGTGGTGATGTACAAAAGGGAACAGGGAACAGGGAACAGGGAACAGGGAACAGCAAATATGCTTTCTTAAATTGGCGACAGCTTCTTCTGGCTAGACAAACCTAGGGACAGTATGATAAGACAGCACATTGCTCTGATATCAGTTCACGGCGACCCAGCGATCGAAATTGGCAAGGAAGAGGCTGGAGGACAAAATGTTTACGTGCGGAATGTAGGTGAAGCCTTAGCCCGTATTGGATGGCACGTTGATATGTTTACCCGGAAAGCCAGCCCTGACGATCCGACAATAGTGGAACATCAGCCCCGCTGTCGGACGATTCGTTTAAAAGCCGGTCCAGAGGAATTTGTCCCGCGCGATCGTATTTTTGGCTATACAGGGGAATTTTTGGACAACCTCATCAAATTTCAGGAGACGGAAGGTATCCGATACTCCCTTGTCCATACCAACTACTGGATTTCTTCCTGGGTAGGAATGGAGTGGAAAAAACGCACCTCAATTCCTCAGCTTCACACCTACCACTCTCTGGGTGCAATTAAATATAAGTCAGTAGAGGCGATTCCCATGATTGCTAATACCCGCTTGGATATAGAAAAAACGGTACTAGAAACAGCAGAGAGAATTATTGCCACATCTCCCCAGGAAAAAGAACATTTGCGATCGCTAGTTTCCACTAAGGGTAATATCGATATTATCCCTTGCGGCACTGACATTCATCGCTTTGGAAGCATGAATCGCTGCAAAGCACGGGAGTTACTAGGACTAAAGCCTGAAGATAAAATTGTTTTCTATATTGGACGCTTTGATAAGCGAAAAGGAATTGAAACTATAGTCAGAGGAGTTGCTCGTTCTGTACTACGAGGAAATCCTCACCTAAAATTAATCATAGGTGGTGGTTCTCGTCCAGGACAGAGTGATGGAATCGAAAGGGAAAGGATTGAAGGGATTGTCGCAGAACTTGGTATGACTGATTTTACTACTTTCCCCGGACGGATTAGTGATGAACTATTACCTGCTTACTATACCGCCGCTGATGTATGTGTAGTCCCCAGCCATTACGAGCCTTTTGGTTTAGTCGCCATTGAAGCGATGGCTTGTGGCACACCTGTGGTGGCTAGTGATGTTGGAGGACTTCAGTTTACTGTAGTATCAGAAGAAACTGGATTACTCACACCACCGAAAGATGAAGTTGCCTTTGGGCAAGCAATCGATCGAATTCTCACTAACCCAGAGTGGCGAAACAAACTCGGTGAAGCAGGAAGACGGATTGTCGAGAGTAAGTTTAGCTGGGATGGTGTCGCATATCAACTTAGCGATCTTTATACGGCATTAATCCCAAAACGTGAGAAGGTTTTGATGGAAGTTGGTGGGTAGGGGAGTAGGGAGTAGGGAGTAGGGAGTAGGGAGTAGGGAGTAGGGAGTAGGGA
>NZ_JAMZMM010000463.1 GCF_024178385.1 Limnofasciculus baicalensis BBK-W-15
GAGTTGCTACCATCCAAAATAGTGATAATAAACCCAAAATTGCCCTGCTATCATCCGGTTCAGTAATTTCATTAAGACTAGGACGTTCCAGGGAACGTTGCAAGAACAAAATCACGATCGCCCAATATAAAATAATGGGATTAGCGGGATTTATTAATGCCACAATCCCCAAAATCACTAAAGTAGCAATTGTAGCGCGTTGAGCAATTGTCCGTCCATAGATAGCTTGAACAATTCGCCCACCATCCAATTGTCCAGCAGGCATCAAATTCAACGCAGTCACCACTAATCCGAGCCAACCCACTATCGTCAGAGGGTGAACGTCAATTAAAGGTTCTTGTAATGCACTTCCCAGTATAATTCGGGCAATTGTACCTACTAAAATCGAACCCTGAAAAAACTGAACAGGGACTTGAAAACCACTACCTTGATGAGATAAAATTAATCCTCCAATTAACATTAGGACAGAAACAATCGCACCCGCCGCAGGTCCAGCAAAGGAGATATCAAATAAAGCTTTTCGACCAGGCAATAGTGATGCAAATCGGGTAATTGCACCAAAACCACCAATTTGCAAACTGGGGATAAAAAATGGAAAACTCAATCGTACTTGGTGACGTTTTGCCATCAACAAATGACCCAATTCATGAGCTATCAAAACCAACCAAAGACCAATACTAATAGGTAGGGTTTCACCAAACCGTTCCGGATTGGTGAAAAAGTCAAAGTTCAGCAATAACCCCGCCGCTGCCAAACTAGTAACAATTGTCGTAAATAATAGGACAATCGCGAGTCCTTTTTCCCCTCTAGTTAAAGGTTGAGGGTCGTTATTACTAGGGAGAATAATCGCTACAGGTTTCTCTTCCGGACCTTCTACTAAAAATAGCCGATATCGGTCGCCAAGTCTTTCCTGTAAGCTAGCAGATAATTGAGCATGGACAATCTCGGGATTATGTCCCCGTAAATTACCTTTTAAAATTACCCCTTCCTGATAGGGAATAGTTTCGGTAATAAAAAAGGTATCAATGCCAAAAATTCCCTGAATAATTTTTAACTCTTCAGCCGGAATCGGGACAACTTTAGTCTCCTCTGGACTTATACCACTTGAAGACTCACTCCTGGTGATACCTTGTCCATCAGAATTTTGAGCATCACTGCCTTGTAGTTGATTTTCAAGCGCCTTTTTAGCACGCTCTTGTAAGAATGCTTCTTCACCTGCATCACGCAAACGTTTGCCCAGGAAAATGTACAATCCAGCAGATCCCACAAACACAAATAAAATGCTGACGATATTGAGATAAATGCCAGCAGCAAATAAACCCAAAAATAACAGCCATGGCACTGTAAATACAACCGACTGTAACCAGGCGAGCATACCCAATTTGCCGTAAGACCGAGAGCGATTCAAGCTCCAACCCAGAATAGCGATCGCCACTAGAATAATAATAACCGTTGCTGTCGTCTCCGATCCGTTAAACATGGTTTAGCCAAGAATCTCTACTTAGACATCATAGAAGCTGAGAGCCACCGCACCGATCGTCGGTGGATGAGAGCCACCAGGAGAATTTATCCTCCTCTATCTGAAAAACTACCGCAAAAATATGATATTGTACACAAAAGCAAAAGTCCTCACCGATTTCCTAGCAAACAGGTAGATAAACAGAGAAATAGGTAGATTTGGAAGAACAGTTTTAGCCGCTAACCCCTAACCCCTAGCACCTTTTCCACAGCCACTCGCAGATTGCCATGGTTTTGGCTAAGGAGACTAGCACCTTCTACTTTATCCAATCCTGTCCAATACATTAACAGCGCTAGTTTCACCTGTCTGCCGCTACGTTCTAGTAAAAAACCTGCCTCCTCTCGGCTCAGACTGGTAAGATCTTGTAACATCCGTAAGGCGCGATCGTGAAGTTTCCTATTCGTCACTGCCACATCCACCATCCGATTGCCATAGACTTTGCCCAGTTGTACCATTACCCCAGTCGAAAGGATATTTAATGCCATTTTGGTTACTGTTCCAGCTTTTAGTCGCGTGGAACCTGCTATAATTTCTGGACCTACCAGTAACCTAATATCCACATCCACCTCAATTTTCACTTGCTCGACGGGAACACAAGTCATGAAAATAGTAGTGGCTCCTCGCCCTCGTGCGGCGGCGATAGCACCATGGACAAATGGAGTTGTGCCACCCGCTGCGATACCAACAATGACATCTAATTCCGTAATCTGGCGATGAGCAATCGCCTCTGCCCCATCTTCTGCCTGATCTTCCAAATCTTCCGAACTCCGCACCAATGCCCCCGCACCCCCCGCAATAATCCCCTGTACCAGTTCCGGTGGCGTACAGAATGTTGGAGGACATTCGGCGGCATCTAATACCCCCAATCGTCCGCTAGTCCCCGCTCCGACGTAAAATAAGCGTCCCCCTTGAGCCAGGGATTTAGCTGTCTTGTCAATAGCTTCTGCCAGTTGAATGCGGGAGGATGCGATCGCAATTAATGTTTTTTCATCCTCTTTATTAAATAAATCTACTAACTCTAGGGCACTTAACTGATCTAGATTTTGACTATTGGGATTAACCTGTTCTGTTAGTAAATGACCCCGTTCTTCTACATTATTCATTGGTTGTTTGTTGTTTGTTGTTTGTTGTTTGTTGTTTGTTTATTCTTGACAATGAAATTCTTTTCGCTATTATTGATAGATAGCTGACTATTTTTTTAGTATATCTCATACACCAATACTCTTATTGTGACAAATAACCAACAACCAACAACCAACAACCAATAACTTACAATAAATTTTCTAACTGACGGCGAATCCGATCTAAATCTGACAAATCTAATTCTTGGGGTTTCTTTGCCTCTAATTGCCAATCGGTTTCATCTACATTAGTTTCCGGTGGTACGGCTAACATCCCTTCTTCAACAAGCTGACATTCAAAACCTGCACTTTGGCAGAATTCTTCGATTTCTTCACTATCGAACCCCTCTATTGTGGGTTCAGGGAAATCCTGCGCTTCTAACATCAACCCGAAACGGATAGCGTCGTCTTCTGATTCAAACATCAAAACTACATCCCGATTGTCCCCTACTTTGAGGGAGTGAATCCCTTCATTTTCGGTTCGGGCATTGAATAATAGAACAAATACTCGCTTGGGTGCAATCATAAGTCTTTGTAGAGCGGCGCATTCTATTTTGGCACAATTGATGTACTCTCTGGGCGAGGTTTCTTTAATAATCCCGGTTTTTCAAAGAAACCGGGATTCTGAGGATTATCAGGAGTAACTCAGGTTGGTAGTAGGCGCTTCAGCGCTGAAGCGCTTACTACCAACTGCTATATAGTACAGATATCGCCATTACAGATTCCATAACGGGCTGTCACCTTTTGATCGGGATTTTCTTGATTCCATAACCAAGCCCACATCTGATCTCCCATGGAGAAATGCCACCACTCTCCAGGATTGCGTCGAAATCCTGCCTTGAGCATTACAGAATGTAGTAGAAATCTATTGGTATGATAAGGTTGGTCTGACCAATTGGCATAGTAATCGGGATGAGAGCGAGGTGATAGTTCATCAATAGCAGAACCCATATCAATTGGGTAATCTGTAGTATCAATCAAAGTAACATCGATCGCAGCGCCTGTACTGTGAGGTGGTGGTGTCATGGGATTCAGGCTGGGAATAGCCCAGATTTGATAAACTTCCTGCCAAATAGCTTCCCGCTGTGCATCGGATAGAGTGCTGGGATTTAAGTTTTGCCCTTGGACAACTTGAGCGAAGGTATAGTTTACCATAAATTGTTGAACATCTACAGGTCTATAGGCATCAAAAATTTGGATACGCCAACCGGGATATCGCTGCTGCAGATAATTTTGGGCGGTAATCAGTCCTGTCAAAACTGTCTGACGGAGATAATAAGGTGATGCTTCTCGATATGGTGCGCCCAATTTTTGGTAGGGGTGAGGTAATTCTACCCCAAACTGTTCCAGGGGAATTGGCACAAGTGGTTCTCCACATTCTACGATAAGGATTTGGTGATAGGGTTTCATCATGGGGAATAGGGAATAGGGAATGGGGAATAG
>NZ_JAMZMM010000464.1 GCF_024178385.1 Limnofasciculus baicalensis BBK-W-15
CTGTGTAGCGACAGATTTCAATCTGTCGTAAATTTTGAGAATGAAACAGCCCTGCTTTGACAAGCAGGGCTGGGGGGGTAAAAACTTTGTCAAAAAACGAGTATCTTTGCCAAAGTGGGATGCTCCCGGTAGAGAATGCCTGAGATTTGGGAGTATTCGCAACAATCCGACAGTGGCGAATGAGTTATACAGAATCTCGCGGGAGACTATCTATCGACGTTATCCTTTTACAATTATCCTAAAACACAAAGAGATAGGAGTGAGCAGTGTCTAGAAATATATCTAGTGTCAAAGCCTTTGTTGAATTAGTAGAATCTGGCATAATTCCCCAGTCAGAAGTCACTGAATTTTACCAACCCCACCAAGAGTTAGAAGACGAAGAAGAAATAGTCACCGCCATAGAAGATTGGTTAAACCACCCATCTCGCAGCCAACTTCTCGCCAGTTATAAAGAAAAGTTAAAAAGTCTCCTCAGTAAAAGCAATTGGAATGCTTGCGCGGTGTTTCCTCACAAGTCGCCACGAATCCCAGCAAGATTATATATACTCAATTATCCCACAAAAAACCAGGAGAAAATCCACAAGTATTAACTTACTTATGCTTAAGTAGCCTAGACTTATTAATACATATAATCCTAGGAATTATCATCGCCTTACCCGTAAGCAAGCTACTAAAAAGTAACAGATAAAAACTATATCCCCCCAAAATGAACATCCGGAATGCCAAAGAAACCGACTTGCCAAAAATTATCGAAATTTACAATAATTCAATTCCCAGCCGACTATCAACAGCCGATACACAACCAATATCAGTTGAAAGCCGTTTAAACTGGTATAAAAAACACACACCCAACCATCATCCATTGTGGGTAATAGAAATAGAAAAAACCATCTCCTCAACAGATAAAAAATCCCCAGAAATAGCAGGTTGGCTAGGTTTCCAACCATTTTATGGCCGCCCAGCCTATGATAAAACCGCAGAAATTAGCCTCTATGTTTCCCCCCAATACCATCGCCAAGGAATCGGACAAAAACTCCTCACTCACGCCATCAATCAAAGTCCAAAATTAGGATTAAAAAACTTACTTGGCTTCATCTTCGCCCACAACGAACCCAGCTTAAAACTATTTAAAAAAAATGGCTTTCAAGAATGGGGTTATCTACCAAAAGTAGCAGAAATGGATGGAATTGAGAGAGACTTAATAATTCTAGGTTATGGACTTATTAAATAAAAAATCACTGAAATACACCCAAAATACCGATCTTACCTTCGCGTACCTTTGCGCTAACCTTCGCGTACCTTTGCGTTAAAAAACTCTATACCATCTAACCGATAACCACGATAAAATAAACATTCCACAATTAGCGATTGGGAAGAGAGACTAACCAAAGCTGTTTCAACAAGAGGCTTAAGCCCCTTGTTGAATGATACCTCTAAATTAGCCCACGGTGTAAGCCGTTTGCAAAGCCCACCAGAGGAGGAAACCAATCCCGCCCAAAACTAATACAGACGAAATCGCGATCGCCATTGGGCTATCGGCTCCTTTAAACTTCATGATACCACGATTTAGGTCTGACATATTCTTTTCTACGTTCCTCTATTTTTTCAAGGATTCCACCACTTGAATATATCCCGATCTAGAGTGATAATTGGGGGAGAATTCATAAAGTTAATCTTAAGATTTCTGCCTCGAACTAAAATTGTCTAGAAAAGGAAAAGTGCGAGTGAAACTATTGCTGATAATTGTGGCAGTATTAATCGGGTTATTCCTGCTATTGGAAGTAGGATTGCGGTTGTTTTGGGGTTTTGGCAATCCACTAATATATATTGCCGATGAGAAAATTGGTTACTTGTTAGCCCCAAACCAAAAGACAAAACGTTTTGGCAACCGAATCAGTATAAACGAATACTCAATGCGGAGTGCTGCGATCGCAAAACAACGTCCTCCTTCAACCCTACGAGTATTCCTCCTCGGAGATTCTATCGTAAATGGTGGCTGGTGGACAGATCAAGAACAAACCCTATCAGGATTAATTGCCAATCAACTCAAAACCCATACTGGCAAAGAAAAAGCACCATTAGAAAAAATAGAAGTTATCAACGCCTCAGCTAATTCTTGGGGACCGAGAAACGAAGTAGCGTATCTGCAACGCTTCGGGATATTTGAGAGCCAAGCCCTAGTGGTAGTAATCAATACCGATGACTTATTTGGCACAGCCCCGACATCCGTACCAGTAGGGCGCGATCGCTTTTACCCCAGTCAGAAACCCCCATTAGCCATTGTAGAAGCCATCACACGTTTTTCCCGGTATCAACCACCAGCAGAAATGGCAGCCGTAAATGCCGAAAAAGGCGATCGCGTAGGCTTTAATTTAGAAGCGATTGGCAAAATTCAGGAAATCGTCAAACAGACTGATACTCAGTTTCTCCTAGTCATGACACCCCTATTGCGGGAAGTAAGCAATCCCGGACCCCGTGATTATGAAATCAAAGCCCGCGATCGCCTAATTGAGTTTACCAAAGAACAGCAAATCACTTACATAGATTTTCTGCCCATCTTTAAGGAAACCGAAACCCCAGAAACATTATATCGCGACCACATTCACCTGAGTCCCGAAGGTAATAAAAAAGTCACAGAAGTTATTAGTCAGTGGTTATTGGTTGTTGGTTAGTAGTTGTTTGTTGTTAGTTATTAGTTATTAATTTTTTGCGATTGGTTATTGGTTGTTGGCGATTAGTTGTTGGTGATTGGTTGACAACTAAGGCGATCTGGTTTAATTGCAGATCCCAAACAATTATCCACTATCCGACAAATAATCAACAACCAACAACCAATAACAAACAACAAACAACCAACAACCAACAACCAATAACAATTTAATAAGACACCGCCACAGCCGGAGAAAGAAGATCCCGATTTTCTCTGTCTAGATGTCGGCAAACTTGACCGTCAAGAGCCATTTGTTCGATCAAAGTTGCCAAACGGAGCGCCTTGATTGCCTGTTCCCCACCTACAGAAGGTTGACAGCTTCCACGGACGCAAGTGACAAAATGTTCTAACTCAGCGTGCAATGGTTCGATATTACTGGTATAAACCTTCTCGATTAAGCCATCTTGTCTATATAGCACAGGACCTAAATCAGTCAAGCAATTAGTTGGCGTTTGTCGGTGAACCAGAATCTCATTTTTGAGAAAATCGGCTTCTGTCAGAGAATTTTTACAATGAGCAGAAATGCGACGGATTTTCCGGTGCGTTACCTTACTGGCAGTTAGGGTAGCGACAATACCATTAGCAAAGCCTAAATTAGCAGTGACATAATCTAAATATCCGGAATCTGAGCTACGATTACCAGTTGCTGTTAATCGTACCACTGGTGCGGCTGCGAGTTCTAACAGTAAATCGATATCGTGAATCATCAAATCCAGCACTACCGAAACATCATTAGCGCGTTGAGAGTAGGGACTCATCCGGTGCGCTTCTAAGGCTAGCAATTTTTCAGTCTTGAGAACTTTGGTAAGTTCCTGAAAAGCTGGGTTAAACCGTTCAATATGACCGACTTGCAGAAGGCGTTGGCACTCTGCGGCGGTATTCACTAAAGACTCTGCCTCAGCTATACTCGCGGCAATCGGTTTTTCAATTAATACATTAACCCCAGCCCGCAGACAAGCCATTCCGATTTCGTAATGGAGTTTCGTGGGAACGGCAATACAAACAGCTTCCACGTAGGGAAGCAAGTCGCGATAATCCTCAAAAAAGCGGACGCGGTATTTACTAGCAGTGTTTAAACCTCGCTCTACATTAATGTCTGAGACACCCACCATTTCAACATCTTTAAGCAGACTTAAAATGCGGACATGATGTTGTCCCATATTACCAACGCCAATCACGCCAATCCGAATCGGCTGCGGCAAATTGCGCTGGATATGGGCATCCAGGTGTCTTTGGTACATACTGTCTTGCACTATGATATGCTCCTCCACCACGGGAACTAAGTCGATTTGCTGATACTGAGCCGCCTTAAACCATCCAGATAGTACCACAGCACCTTTAAATGTGAAGAATTCCAAAGTAGGGGAG
>NZ_JAMZMM010000069.1 GCF_024178385.1 Limnofasciculus baicalensis BBK-W-15
CCGAAACAACCTTGTGGAGATATCATTACGCCCTTATGGCAAACGTAATGAGCCTCTTAACCTGATTTATCAGGATATTAAGGCGCTCGATGTCTTAAGAATCCCCGTGTCTTTAGACCGGGGAGTGTCAAGGTAAGCTACAGTCTAGCTTCCGCAGTAGCTGCGATCGCAGCTACTGCCTCACTAAGTTAAGCAAAGTCCGTCCCTATTAGGCTCGATAGGTGTCAGGCTCTTTCCCAAGTTTGTAGGGGCGGGTTTTGGAATTAATCTTGTCATCTCACCGATAATATTAGATCCAAAACCCGCCCACAACCAAACTATCCTTAGTCCAAAAGATACTCTAAATTGTATCTGGATTGATATTCAACTCTCGCAGTTTCGCTGCCAATCGTTGAACTCGTTGAGCTTCATGTTCAGCACGTTGAGCTTCTGATTCAGCACGTTGAGCTTCATGTTCAGCACGTTGAGCTTCTGATTCAGCACGTTGAGCTTCATGTTCCGCACGTTGAGCTTCATGTTCGGCACGTTGTTGGGCTAATTCCTTTTCCTGACGCTCGTATTCAGCTTCAGTTGGTACTAACTCACCCTCAGCCGTAAAAAAGCGCAACATTTTTTGATGAATTCCCAGATATAACTCTAACTGCTGACTCCACAACCACCCTTGCTCATTTGGTTGTATCGGCTGATATTTGCCATCAATGAGATGAAACCCAGAGAATTCTAAAGTTTTTGGGTCAAACCAGAAATAGTCAGGAGTCCGAAATGTATCTTGATAGAGACTTTTCTTTTTACCTCTGTCAACTGCCGCAGTGCTATCAGAGAGAATCTCGATAATGATATTGGGATACTTTCCCTCTTCTGCCCAAACTACCCAACTTTTTCGCAGTTTCCTTTCTGTGCCTAATACGAGAAAGAAATCTGGTCCACGAAAATCTCGCGATTTGATTTGCTCTGGATTGTAGTAAATAGTGAGATTTCCGCTAGCATAGAAATCTTGGCGCTCGCGCCACCAGCAGTTAATACAGTTAATAAGCAAATCTATTTGTAGTCGATGTATGTCACTTTCCAATGGTGGCTCGTCACTCCATAAATCGCTAGGGGGAATGATTATATCTTCCCATGTTTCTTGGTGGATTTCTCGGTCTTGGGCGAGTGTCATGGCGATAGGGGAGTAATTGGCTTGGATGGGGTTATTCTATTCTACTACTATGTCACTATAAGAATATCTATAGACAGTCCGAGGGAAAAAAACTAAAAACTTAATCCGCCCATCCTTTTGGTTTCAAGTCTTGCCATTGGAAATTACTGCCAAATAAGAGTAATTTGATGACTGCTAATTCTTGGTTTCTCATGTCGCGCACCAGGAGGGTGCGTCTGCCAGTTTGTTTGCCCAGTTGTTGTTGGATTTGGTAATGTTCGCCAATTATTTCAGCATTCATGACTATCCCTGGTTGTAGTTAAACTTGTTTGTAGTAAGGACTTCAGCACTTAGCAATATCACTTTTTAAGCACTGAAGTGCTTACTACAAACTTGGGGATTTAAAACATTGCTCTCGGTTCAACTCCTGCCCGTTTCCAAGCCTCCTTAACTGCCCTTTGCTCGTTACTATCGTTACTGTAAAGTTCTCCAGCAATAGCAATAGTATGATAAGCTGCTCGTGAAAAATTAGAAGTGGCACGCAAACGATCTCTTAAAGCAAGATACCAGATTTTACCTGCCTTTTCCCAAGCATTACCACCAATTGCGGTAGCAGCTAAATAGAAAGCATAGTTGGGAATACCTGAATTAATATGTACCCCACCATTATCCTGGCTCCCCTTATACATATCTCTGGTATGGGCTGGTTGAGGATCTTTCCCTAACATTGGGTCATTATAAGCTGTGCCCGGTGCTTTCATAGAACGAAGAGCAACCCCTTTAATACTAGGAGTTAATAAACCTTGTCCGATTAGCCAGTCAGCCTTATCTGCTGTTTGTTTCAGACTCCATTGCTTCACTAGGGAACCAAACACATCAGACATCGACTCATTTAATGCCCCCGATTCACCTTGATACCTCAAACCTGCTTCATATTGAGTTATCCCATGAGTAAGTTCATGTCCAATCACATCAATACATTTAGTAAAACGCTGAAAAATTTGCCCATCCCCATCCCCATAAACCATTTGGTTTCCGTTCCAAAAGGCGTTATCATACTGTTGACCGAAGTGAACCGTTGAATCTAAACGCAAACCGCGATCGTCAATAGAGTTGCGATCGTATATCTGTCTGAAAAACTCGTAAGTAGCCCCAGCACCATCATAGGCTTCATTAACGGCGATATCAGTACTTGCAGGACTACCCTCACCCCGGACTAAAGTACCAGGTAAGTCCGATGCGTCAGCGTCATTTTTAGCATCGTAAATTGTCCGGCGCTTTTGACCAGTAGCAACAGTCATCATCGCCGTTACTACTTTTCCTAATACATCCCGTTGTCCGCGAATTCGTGCTGACAGGGATAGGGTTTGAAACGCCCATTCTTGTAAATCTGAAGTGCCATTTTTAGCAACCTCTTCCAGGATATGGGGTGGGATGACAAAGCAAATGGGGCAAAACTGGTTATTTTTATGGGAATGTTTTCCTTGTCCTGCTTTATGATTGCGTCGGATCATAGATAGACTCCTTTGTAAAATTGGTGGCGATTGTGGTATGCGATCGCTAGTAGGATCCGCAATTGGATGAGTCTGCGCCACTAGCATTAATCTCTTCAGGGTATCCAATATCGCGATCGCAGGTGGCAAAACGTAAGGAAAATTACATTTTGTCTCAAGGGGCTAGGGAATAGCGGTTATTTGTTGCTGAAGCGAGATGATCGTAGCGACTCACCCCTACACTCCCCATTCCCCACATCCCATTCCCCACATCCCAAAGGCGTGATAACCGTACCTTCAGAAACTTAGCACTCGCCCGTCAGGAGTGCTAAATTGACTATTGGAGTCACGACTAAACACCAAAACCCCTATGGCAAAAATAATTGCTTTTAAAGAAGAATCTAGACGGGCTTTAGAACGGGGTATCAATACCCTGGCTGATGCAGTCCGTATTACCCTCGGTCCGAGAGGGCGTAACGTCCTGTTGGAAAAGCAGTATGGCGCACCTCAGATTGTTAACGATGGTATCACTGTTGCTAAAGAAATTGAACTGGAAGACCCTTTAGAAAATACTGGTGCCAGACTGATTCAAGAAGTCGCTGCCAAAACTAAAGATGTTGCTGGTGACGGTACTACCACAGCCACTATTCTCGCCCAAGCGATGATTCGTGAAGGACTCAAAAACGTGGCAGCGGGTGCCAATCCCATGGCGATACGCCGAGGGATTGATAAAACTATCGCCCATCTGGTAGCAGAAATTGGCGCAATGGCACAGCCTGTGACAGGAAGTGCGATCGCACAAGTTGCTACTGTTTCTGCGGGTAACGATGAGGAAGTCGGTGCGATGATTGCCGAAGCCATGGACAAAGTTACCAAAGATGGCGTAATTACAGTTGAGGAATCCAAATCTCTCACCACTGAACTTGAGGTGGTGGAAGGGATGCAGATCGATCGCGGGTATATTTCTCCTTACTTCGTCACTAACAACGAACGGATGACGGTGGAATTTGAAAATCCCCGTATCCTGATTACCGATAAGAAGATTAGCTCCATTCAGGATTTAATCCCGGTTTTAGAGAAAATCGCTCGTGCTGGTCAACCCCTACTAATTATTGCTGAAGATTTGGAAGGGGAAGCCCTGGCTACTCTGGTGGTGAACAAGGCACGGGGTGTATTAAATGTCGCCGCAGTCAAATCTCCTGGATTTGGCGATCGCCGTAAGGCTATGTTACAAGATATTGCCATTCTCACGGGCGGTCAAATGATTTCTGAGGAAATCGGGTTGAGTCTTGATACTGCTTCCCTCGATATGTTGGGGACTGCGACTAAAATCACCATTGAGAAAGACAATACTACGATTGTAGCTGGTGGGGACAATAGCGCTGATGTGCAAAAGCGGATTGCCCAAATCCGCAAGCAGTTGGCAGAAACTGATTCTGAATACGATCAGGAAAAACTCCAAGAACGGATTGCTAAACTGGCTGGTGGTATTGCTGTCATTAAAGTTGGTGCAGCAACTGAAACTGAGCTTAAGGATCGCAAGCTCCGGATTGAAGATGCTCTCAATGCGACTAAAGCTGCTGTGGATGAAGGAATTATCCCCGGTGGCGGTACGATCCTGATTCGCTTGATCGGTAAAATTGCTGAAATTAAAGGTAATTTAGATACCGAAGAGAAAATCGGTGCTGATATCGTTGCCAAGGCATTAGAAGCACCCCTCCGTCAGCTAGCTGATAATGCAGGTGTTGAAGGGGCTGTGATTGTGGAGAAGGTGCGAGAAAGTACTGGCAATATTGGCTACAATGCCGCTACTAACGTATTTGAAGATTTGATTGCTGCTGGTATTATTGACCCTGCTAAAGTTGTCCGATCTTCTTTGCAAAATGCTGGTTCAATAGCAGGTATGGTATTAACTACCGAAGCTTTGGTAGTTGAGAAGCCTGAGAAGAAAGGAGCAGCCCCCGATATGGGTGGCATGGGCGGCATGGGCGGCATGGGCGGCATGGGCGGCATGGGCGGCATGGGCGGCATGGGGATGATGTAGTATCTAGCTCTGTTATCTAGATCGGCCAAGCTTACTCCCTTCGTGTTGGAGGAATATCGAATTATTTCACCAGGAAGACACAAAGACACGAAAAAGGAGAAATGAAGTAGTAAGGGAAGGGTAAATATTGATTTCCTTTCCCTTTTATTTGTGTGACAAAATTACCACTTCTGAATTTTAGTTTATCTGGTGAGTCAGAAGTAGAGATTCCAGTGTTCTAGAATGAGGCATATTTACGGAAATACTAGGGTTTCAGGCTATTGCCAGGAGCATTTTTTGATAAATGGTTATAAAATTGGCAGGATATTCTATGTATTGTAACGATACCGAATCTCTAGAATAACGCAAATTGGTAGATTAAATTGTGAAAATTTTCCATAATATTGCCAGTTGAGGAAAATATAAGTCAAGGAACCCTGACAATCGGTCAGATCCTGGAATAATGAGAAGGGAGAGGGGAAAAATAGATTTTCTTCGTTCTATCCTTTGCCCTGGAGCATTTATTTAGTAAAATTTAGCTTTATAATTTGCCAAGGAACTTTCCTGTACAATAAGTAAGGTGGAGTTCAGTTAAGCAAAGATTATCAAAATCGACTCTAATAACTAAAGTGACACTAACAAAAAATAGCGAAGCGCCGCTCCATACTGATTTAGAAAACCCTAGATCTTCTGGGCATATTTTGCCAATGCGAACAGCAACTGTTAAACGTACTACAGGGGAAACTGATGTAGAAGTTAGCCTAAATTTAGATGGTACAGGAATTTGTACTGCGGCTACTGGTATCCCGTTTTTAGACCACATGTTACATCAGATATCGTCTCACGGACTAATTGATTTAGAAGTAAGGGCGACTGGAGATATAGAAATTGACGATCACCACACTAATGAAGATGTTGGTATTACAATAGGACAAGCCTTGACTAAAGCATTAGGCGATCGCAAAGGCATAGTCCGTTTTGGTCATTTCTTTGCCCCGTTGGATGAAGCATTAGTCCAGGTTACCCTAGACTTTTCCGGTCGTCCTCACTTAAGCTATGGTTTAGAGATTCCGACTCAGCGAGTTGGGACTTATGATACTCAATTGGTAAGAGAGTTTTTTGTCGCGGTGGTTAATCATTCTCAGATGACATTACATATCCGCCAATTGGATGGGATTAATTCGCACCATATTATCGAAGCAACTTTTAAAGCATTTGCTAGAGCTGTGCGGATGGCAGTAGAAATAGATCCGCGTCGTGCCAGTACGATTCCCAGTTCTAAAGGAGTTTTGTAATATACCTGATTTAACTTATATCTGTAGGGTGCGTTAGGCTTTGCTAACGCACCATTCTAATCAAGGAGTTTTGTAATATAAGCTGTCACGCATTTACTCTTTTCGCGCCGGAAGAATAACTATTGAAGAAACCACGCTTGACACTAAGACACAAAGGAAGAGATAGATAATCTTCTACCGCAAAGGGAGTAATTCAGCAAGCCCTAGATATAGCGTCGCTGCGTAAGTCCTGCTAGATTCAGTTACAATCGTCTAAAATTAGATCAAATTCTCCTAAATCAGAGTCTGGGTTATGACTGCTATAACTGCCACCCCTACCCTATCCCAATTTACATGTATTCCTGAATGGCAACCTGCTACATGGGAGGATTACTTAGCCATTGGCAACGATCCAGATCCAATGTTAAATAGAGTCAGGGTATTTTTTAATGAGGGATATCTTTTCGTTGAAATGGGACAAGAAGGAATTAATCACGCACTATTTAGCAATATCTTTCCAGTACTATTTTTCCTGTGGTTTACTCGTAAATCTGGAGAAATACAACCCTACAAATGTCTAGGACGTTGTGTAATTGAGAAACCAAAGAAGCGAGGCGGCGCACCAGATTTAGTTCTATATATTGGCGACGGCGCACCGGAATGGGTAGAAGGAGAACCCCGGCGCATTAATTTGGATAATTGGCGACTTCCCGATTTAGTAGGGGAAGTCAGCGATACAACAATAGCGACAGATTTAGATGAGAAAAAGCGGTTATATGCGGCTTTAGGAATTCCCGAATATTGGGTAATAGATATTAAAGGAAAACGAGTTTTGGCATTTCGCTTACAAGAAGATGGAAATTATCAGCAGTGCGGATATTCTGTAGCGTTAGCAGGGTTACCAATTGCGATTTTGGATGAAACTTTACAAAGATTAAGTCAGGGAGATCATGCTAGTGCGGCGCTTTGGTTTTCTCAACAGATTGGGGGTTTGTAGAGGAATTAAGCTGTGAGACAGTGGTTTTAACTACTGGCGGTTGTGGTTATCCCAATTAATATAGCATTTCCATTTGAGATGTAAACAAATCCTAAGTCAGAACCCTTGTATTGCGAACATCTTGCTCCCGTCGGTTTTGAGAATTCATTGAAATACGCTATAGCAAGATTCAGGACATATCCAAGCAATCGAGAATCTGAGATTATAATCAAAATAAATATCACCACTAATCCTCCTCATGACTCAGCCACCCCAAGAAACTAATTTCCCCTCTCCCGTTGCCCTGAAAATTGGCAAACTTTTACTTGAAGATATTCGTACCTTGATCGCCCTAAAAGAATATCCCATTAGAGATTATCCCTGGACAGAGGTAGAAAGAATTACCCTAACAGCGCAAGAAAAACAACAGGCAGCATTTATCCAATCGCAACTGATTAATGAACCAACCCACTTGCTCAATGAAGCGACTATTTGGGCAAGGGCAATTTATCCTCTGCTAGCACTAGCAGAAACAGATTCGATTCGGGCTTGGGCAGAGATTACACTGAATGCTCAATTTCCCACATTTTCGATTAGTGGGATTGCCGATGGAGTTTTGGGTAAGTCAGTGGCGGGCAGATTGGAAGCGCCTTATTTGGTAGTAGTTGAGGCAAAACGGGGGATTGAAGCCGTCGATCCGATTCCGCAACTTTATGGTGAGTTACTAATGGAAAGGGAGGAGGTAATGGGGAATAGGGAATAGGGAATTTACCCGGCGGGATGTGGAAATGTGAGTTGCTGAAAACATCCGTAGTAAGTGCTAGTATTGGTGTAGAAAGTAACTGGAATACTTGGTATTTTCCCTGCAATGGATGAAATCCGTCAGAAATCCTATCTTTATTTCTTAATGGCAGTATTACAAGCAACTGCCGATAGCAAGGGAAATCCACAGGTGGTTTACCCATTACTTCAAGCCAACTTAGATAAACTAGATCTGAATTTGGCTGGAGTATTGCAAAACTGGGTAGAGGAAAACCTACCTCAGTGGGAATCAGCACATGCACAATACGTTGTGGGAGTTATCGTAAATTTCAGTAACCTGATACAGCAATTTCCCCAGGGGAAGCGGGGGGATAATTTGGAAATTGCTCTTGTTGGTTATAAAATAGTATCGACTGTTTTTACCCAAGCAGCCTTTCCCGAAAACTGGGCTGGTACTCAAATTAACTTGGGCAATGCTTACTTATACAGCCTCAAAGGAGAAAAAGCTGATAACTTAGAAATGGCGATCGTTTGTTATGGTGAAGCCCTGAAAATTCTTACCCCAACCGCCTTTCCTGTAGACTGGGCTATAACTCAAAATAACTTGGGCGAAGCTTACAGAAACAGAATCAAAGGCGAAAAAGCTGATAACATAGAAATGGCGATCATGGCTCAGGAATTTGACCTGTGAGGAGTTTGAAGCTGTCTTGGCACAACTCCAACCCCAAATCGCTCAAATCCTTGCCCAACTTAAACCAGGAAAGCGCTTTGTACTGGAGGAGGTTATTGATGCGGATCTCAAAGAAATACGCGATCGCAAACCTTATCCTTTCGCTAACCCATTTTATTGGGCAGCCTTCACCGCAGCCGGAGTCTAGCAATTTTCACACCACTGATTCAATCCTCTTTTTGTCACATAAATCAAAACAGGAGTTATCATTGCCAGAGGGATAGTAGGAGGATTGAGAAACAAATATGCCACCACAACATTAAACGAGTTATTTAATAAATCTTCTCGAAACTCTTTTCGACAGAGGACTTCCCGCAGTTGCTTGGCGTATTCGTCTAACCACTTAGGCGCTCTGACAACTTCTATTTTAGCTCGTTTTGCTACCACTAAAGCCGCATCTTCTAAATCTCCCTCACATTTCTCAATCACATCCAAAGCTTCTAAGGCTTCGGGATAATCTGCCAATTGAGCGCGATACTGAGCAATTTCTTCCGCTGTAACTATCATCATATTGTACCTAGTAAAACCATCTCCAAATATAACTACTCACCTAATCAGACAAATTCCGCATAAAACTAAATATTTCCCCCCATAATTCCCAATCTCATTTCATTCCTCAGTGTCAAACACAACACCTTCATACAGCAACTCAATCGCCAACTCAAACTCAATACTTGATAAAGTAATAATATCTCCAGCACTATAAGCATAATAGCCCCACATCCTACCCTCGCCGCGACAATAACGTTCAACGGATACTTGTTCCGAATCAATCAAGATATACTCTTGCAAAGTAGGGATTTTTAGATAATAATTAAATTTCTCCCCTCTATCTTTCCCCATCGTACCAGGGGAGAGAACTTCCGCAATAATTTTAGGATGTTGAATAAATTTGCGGGCGTTAAGATCTTGAGGGTCACATCTGACGATAAGATCGGGATAATAATAACGACTTTTAGGACTAACTTGCACTTTCACATCAGATACATTTATCCGACAACCTCTGGATTGGAGATGTGGGTATAAGGCTCTGTAGAGATTGAGAGCAATATCATTATGGGGAATTGTACCACCTGTCATAGCAAAGACTTCCCCATTGACATATTCATAGCGTATGTCTTGGAGAGATTCCCATTCGAGATATTCCTCGACAGTCATTTTTTGGGGTTGTTGGGGGATGGCAATCATAGTAAGACTCTTGGCAGCTTGCTTTGATTGTAGCAACAGACTTTAAGCTGTATCTATTCTTACGACCTAGGCTAAATCTCTATATGTAGTGGCGTGGCAAGGCTTAAAATGTAGCTTGGGCAAAGCCAGAGCCAAACCCAACCCACATCTAATGAACCATCAAAGCTGTGCCATGGTAGTAGCTGGTGCGTTATGGTTTGCTAACGCACCAGCCAGTCTTATTTATCAACGGAGAGGGTGGGATTTGAACCCACGTTAGGTTACCCTAAAGCAGATTTCGAGTCTGCCGCATTCAACCACTCTGCCACCTCTCCAGATATTCAGTCAATCTAGGTTCTAGCCACTCCAGCTTAAGTAATCTTGCTAGACCTATTCAGATATTACCATTTATACTGCCCTTTGGATACTACACGACTTTCCCAGGAAAAAATCATGACCAGACAAGTCATCCGTACAGAAAATGCACCCGCACCTGTCGGTCCCTACAATCAAGCCATTTCTGCCGGTGGTACAATGGTTTTCGTAGCGGGTCAAATTCCCCTTCACCCTAGTACTGGCGAGATTGTTGGCATAAATGATATCGTCAAACAGACAGAGCAAGTAATGACCAACCTGGAAGCCATCCTTACTGCTGCTGGTGCTACTACTCAGGATATCGTGAAAACAACGGTATTTCTGGCAAACATGAATGATTTTGCGGCGATGAACCAAGTCTACGCCCGGTACTTTGAGGAAGCATTAGCGCCAGCGCGTGCTTGCGTCGAGGTTTCTCGGCTTCCCAAAGATGTTTTAGTCGAAATTGAATGTATTGCTGTACTGGATATGGTGTAAAGGGTTTTGAGGAATTAGTGTAGGGCCGAGTTGCTGCGAGAATCTCTGGCTGTAACTAATAACACTAATCGACTCACCCTCTTAAATTAAGAATAACTTTCTGGTGTCTGGTGCAACTTATATAACCTGAAACAGCAGGTGGATAGTTCAAAGTATGAATTTCAAAAATCAGTTGCCAACATCATTGATACTCAAATTGTCCCAGCAATTTAAGCCCGCTATCCTATTGCTAGTTGTCGCGGGCTATTTAGGTAATTATTTTAGTCTGCCCTTGTTTTTTGGGGTGGATTTTCTATTCGGCAGTATTGCTGTATTGATGGTAGTGTATTTTTACGGACAGTTGTGGGGAACTCTAGCAGCAATTATTGTTAGTAGTTACACATATATCCTTTGGAATCATCCCTACGCGATCGTTATATTTACTTGCGAGAGCCTGTTTGTTAGTTATTTATTGGGTCGTAAGTCCAATAATTTGCTACTGTTGGATGGTATTTATTGGATATTTATTGGTATTCCACTAGTTTGGCTATTTTATGGTGAAATATTGCATGTATCAACTACCCAAGTATGGTTAATTAGCCTAAAGCAATCGATCAATGGTATCTGTAACGCCCTAGTCGCCAGCCTAATTATTACATATTTACCGATTGACAAAATAGTCGGTCGCCGCTCGTTAGATAATCGGCTATCTCTCCAGCAAACTATATTTAATCTATTGGTGACATTTGTTTTATTACCAGCTTTAATCGTCACAGTATTTAATAGTCAGCAGCTCCTTCAAACTATTGAAACTCAAATTCGCACAGAATTAAAAAGCACATCCAGTTTCCTGGTAACGAATATGAAATTTTGGTATCAGCAGCATTTACATGGCATTGAGGAACTAGCGAAAACTGCTGCGAGATCCCCTTTAGGTAACAGCCCTTCTCCAGCACTCAATATCCCATCTGGGACATTGCAAAATAATACAGAATTGATCCGGCGAACCTTACCATCATTTCTCCAAGTGTACGTCGCTGATACTTCCGGAAGAATTGTTGCCTCGCAACCCAGCATTAACGAAGATGGAAAATCAATAATTGGTTCAAAATTTGATGATGATAAAAAAGTCATTCTAGAAACAATAGCAGTAAGTTTGCAACCCATACTGACAGATGTTCATCTAGATGAGGCTTCAACAGTACCTCACGTAGGTATCATAGTTCCTGTAAGAACAGATAAGGAATTTCGCGGCATTGTATATGGTTCCCTCCAGTTAGAGCACATTGCTGAACTCCTTAGATCCAGTATCCAAAAAGATCCAATAAGAGAGTCGGGCTTACAAGCGACACTCCTTGATGGCGATGCTCGCGTCATTGCCAGTACCCAATCAGATCTCCCCATAATGACAAAATTTAATCTTAATCAGGTCGGCTCAATTCGTTCAGTTGATGGTGAGATATCTCAGTGGCTACCAGACGATCCAGGAATACCAGCTATGGTGCGTTGGCGAAAATCTTTCTATTTTCAGAAGATTCCTATAGATAATGGTTTACCATGGACGTTTGTCGTCCAAGTACCGACAGCGCCTTACATTGAGTATTTAGAGTCTCTTTATATCAAAACTCTAGCCGCTATGTTAATATTAGCATTGCTGGCGTTAGGTGTTGCCGTTATCCTCAGTCGTCGCTTAGTAAATCCCCTGTTACAGTTAGCCAAATTTACTGCTAACTTACCTGAAAAAGTAGAAACTTTACATGGAACATCTATAAGATCGAACGACAAATTTGTAGATTGGCCTCAAAGCAATGTACGAGAAATTCATTCCCTCGCTAGCAACTTCCAGTTAATGGTGGCAGCGCTCAATCAAAAATTTCAAGAAATCCAAGGTGTCAATGAAAACCTAGAAAAAAGGGTACAAGAAAGGACTAGAGAATTATCAAAAATTAACAAAGAATTAGCAGGTGAGATTAGGCAACGCCAAGGGATAGAATCGACTCTACGGGAACGGGAGGAACGTTATGAATTGGCAATTTCTGGTACTAATGATGGGATCTGGGACTGGAATTTAGATACCAAAGAGGTTTATTACTCGCCTACCTGGATGAGAATTATCGGATATGCCGACGATCCTCTCCCCCAAACCCTCACAAGTTGGTCGGATCATATCCATCCAGACGATATCGATCTAGCAGTAAATGATATCAACAACCATTTAGATGGTTCGACAATCCTCTACGAAAGCATCCATCGGATTAAACACCACAATGGGCATTATATTTGGATCGCAGCTAAGGGGAGGTGTATTCGCGATCGCAAGGGTCAAGCCTATCGCTTAGTTGGTACAATTACTGATATTACTGACAAAAAGCTCTCAGAAGAACAGCTTAAAGCAGCCAAAGAGGAAGCCGAATCCGCCAACCGCACCAAGAGTGAATTCCTCGCCACCATGAGCCACGAAATCCGCACCCCCATGAATGCTGTAATTGGGATGACAGGATTGCTCCTCGACACAAACCTTTCATTACAACAACGGGATTTTGTGGAAACTATTCGTAACAGTGGCGAGACTCTCCTTACTATTATTAATGATATCCTGGATTTCTCTAAAATTGAGGCTGGTAAACTGGAATTAGAAGAACACCCCTTCGATCTCCGTACCGCCATTGAAGATTCTCTCGATCTAGTGGCTACCAGGGCAGGAGCCAAAGGTATTGAGTTAGCATATATTATGGCAGAGGAAACTCCTCAAACCATTGTCGGAGATGTCACCAGGCTGCGCCAAATATTAGTGAATTTGCTCAGTAATGCTGTAAAATTCACAGAAACTGGAGAAGTAGTTGTTTTTGTACAAGAGGTTAGAGGTAAAGGATTAGAACAGGGGCTAGAGGGTAGTCCCCAGCCCCTAGTCCCTTGTTTAGAATACGAAATTCAATTCTCTGTCAAAGATACAGGAATCGGTATTCCGCAAAATCGGATGGATAGCCTATTTCAGCCTTTCAGCCAAGTTGATGCTTCCACCACTCGCCAGTATGGGGGCACTGGATTGGGGCTAGCAATTAGTAAAAGACTGACTGAGCTAATGGGAGGCAGAATGTGGCTAGAAAGTCAAGTAGGAGTTGGTTCTACTTTCTATTTTACAGCGACAGTTACATCCGTTCCCAACTCATCCTTGATGGAGAACCCAGTTTATCATCAGATGTTGGCCGATAAACGCCTCTTGCTTGTGGCTGGTAATCCAATCAACCGACAAGTATTGACGTTACAAGCCCAATCCTTTGGTATGGTTATCCAAGCCGCTCAAACAGTTGAGGAAGCAGTTACTTGGCTTGAGGAGGGGCAAAAATTTGAAGCTATCGTGCTAGAGAGTAAAATTCTGGCAAGTAACATCGTTTCTCACCCTAACTGCCAAAACTTACCATTAATTATGGTAACCTCAATTGGACATATAAATCCCACAGATGAGAATTTAGGGGTTAATGTGACAGCTTATTTAACAAAACCGATTAAGCAGTCTCAGTTTTACAATATTTTGATTAGTATTTTCGTCAACCCAGCACTAATAGTGGATAAAGCTAACCTGTATTCATCCGAGTTTGATTCACAATTCGCCCAACAAATACCTCTGAAAATTCTCTTGGCTGAGGATAATGTGGTGAATCAGAAAGTAGCTATAAATATTCTACAACGATTGGGATATCGGGTTGATGTGGTTGCCAATGGGTTGGAAGTATTGGAAGCATTGCACCGTCAACCATATAATGTAGTCCTGATGGATGTACAAATGCCAGAAATGGATGGATTGACAGCCACTAGTTACATCTGTCAAGAATGGTCAATGTCTTCACGTCCAAGGATTATCGCTATGACGGCAAATGCAATGGCTGGGGATCGGGAAAGGTGTTTAGCTGCCGGGATGGATGACTATATTAGCAAACCAATCCGCGTTGAAGCAATCAAAGTGGCTTTGAGTAAGTGTCAACCACAACCCACTATCTCAGTAGAGGAAGGTATCACGAAAGATGAGATTTGTCAACCGATAGCTGAATCAGCCCTCCCGCCCATAAATTTGACAGAATTGAAGGAGATGGCAGGGGAAGGATCAGATGACTTTATCATTGAGATCGTCAATAGCTACCTCCAAGATACTCCCCAACTTTTGCGATCGCTCCAACAGGGAATTGACGAGGGAAATCGAGAATTATTCAAACGCTCTGCCCATAGTCTCAAGTCTAGCAGTGCCCTCGTGGGCGCTCATACCCTTTCGGAAATTGCTAAAGAATTGGAATTTTTAGATTATGCTGGGACTACAGTTGAGGTATTATCCCTGCTATCACAAGCAACGAAGGAATTCCAACGAGTGGATGAAGCACTTCAGTTGGAGTGTCAGGCTTTGGGCGTTTAAGAAGGGAATGGGGAATAGGGATCTCAAAAACAAACAACAAACAACCAACAACCAACAACCAACAACAACTAACAACGACTTCTGGTAATATCAATAGTAATTCTGCCACCAAAGTCGGGGATGGGGGCAGCGGGTTTGGTTAACCGTACTTGGACTTGTTGTACCATATCTAATTTAAGGATAGAATCTGCGATCGCGCTAGCTAATTTTTCCACTAGGGCAAATTTCGCCGTTTTCACTAATTCTTTGACAGTTTCAATCACAACCCGGTAATCCAAAGTATCGCTAATATCATCACTTTCTCCGGCTGGAGCTAAATCTAACCATAGAGTTAAATCGACTTCAAACCATTGTCCCAAAACTTGTTCTTCTGGTAAATAGCCTGTGTAACCGTAGCCACGTATTCCTGTTAATTGAATAGAATCCATATTTCATGTTTACATATATTATCCAATCAAATGCGAAGCGATTTTAAGCAGATTCCATAGTTAATACACCTGACTCTATATCTACAACTAATCGCCTATTTTTTAACCACTTTCGACCAATTAAAACTTCTGCAACTCCCTCACCTGCATGAACAGGGATATCAAACTCTACTCCATCCATTCTCACTTTACCAGCATAAATATCAAACTTAGCCTCTCCTTTTGCCATTTCCATAGTCCGTTCCCCTAAATACACCCATCCCAATCCATCTAAATCCTGCTTATCAATAGCTAACCAATCTGAAAAGCCTGTATCTAATAGTGCATCAACAGGCAATTATAATTCACCAGCAGCAATTAACTCTATTTCAAAAAATAGCTCATCCTTACTACCAAATTTACCATGGATCATATAGTACCAGCGACCCCTGTTTCATTGATCCGAAAGATGTACACAGGAGCATTTGGGTGTTTCTGCCAAGACTTATTTATAGCATCTAATTCATCTTTTTCGATGAAATAATCTTGACTCTCAGGCTCAACTGCCATAAACCAATTATAGTGAGTTTCCATAAATTCTGGCTTAACTCGCTCAAAAATTGGCTGACAGCGCTGGTAAAATTCCTCTTGTTTAGCTTTCCATTGGGCTTTCTGTACTTCTGTCCACTGGATTTCTGGAAATAGTCTCCCTCGACGTACTGTGGGAATTAAGGTTTTATTAACCATAAGTTATTGACTCCAATCTACTTGTAGCAGCGCTAGGCTAACGCCAAGCAACGCTTACGCTTAAATTATACTATTTGCATCAGCAAAGGATAACGCACCCTACAAATAGAACTAACCTCTCTTCTTTGCGCTCTACTCTGACGAGAAGCCGCTGCGCGTCTATGCGTTAAAAAAAATTCTCAATCACTCCCCCACTTCCCAGGCTTCAATTCCCACTTCCCACCCTTTAATCTCTCCAAGTGCTTGATGTAAAGCTGGAATATGTACCCAACCGACAAAACCACCATAGAGAAATTCCCCCTCACTATTAGCGACAAAGACATGTTCAACTTGGACAGGATTCTTCCATTTCCTTAAAGTTACCCCATTGGCAAAACTCATACAAGTCTTAGCGCGAGGGAAATCCCGTCGATGTGCATCAGTCATCCCCGGTACTAATCGCAATCTTTCAATTAACTGAGCTGTAAAATCGAGAGGTGGAGCTTCAGTTATGACTGGATTCGCCCAAAATTCCTGAATTGCCGCCACCACAGCACGATGATTTTTGAGTGTAGCGTGGGGTAAATCTGGTAAACAAACCCATTTCGCCCCAGCAAACTTAGTAGTTTCTAGAGTAATCGTACCATCACTACCGCCATCGACATCACCTGCGATCGCGAGTGTGGGAATTACTTTAGCAATAGTTTGAGCAATCTGGCGACGATTTGCACCTAGAGCTGCTGCAATCCCGATGCCAATCCCTAAAGGATCGAAAATTCTCGCCAAATCTGCCCCACCAACTGGGGAAGCAATTAGTACAAACGATTCTACTCTTGTCCACCATTCCGGATGGCGGTGCAAAACTTCCAGCCAAATCAAACCACCCATGGAATGCCCCATAATTCTGATGGGTATATGGGGATAATTGTCAATAGTTTCACTAGCAATTTTTTCCACTTGCTCAATAAGGGGTTCAATCCGCAGCCAAGTTTTCACCCAGCCGAGGTCGGGAGAGATGAGGAGAGTATTCGGTGTGGTTAACGATTGCGCCATATTTGCGATCGCCTTATCATTATCCGCCCAACCATGTTGAGCAAAGAGCATAAAATCCGATATCTCACTCACCAATCCGAACTCCCAATCGATTATCCACTTAGTTTAGCCTTTACGATGGCTTGAATTTTCTGACCGTCTGCTCTACCTTTTAGTTTCTCCATGACAGGTCCCATTACCTTACCCATTTGTTTTACAGATACTACCCCAGTTTGGGCAATTATCTCATCGACGACAGTAATTATTTCTTCATCAGATAATTGTTCCGGCAAATATTCTTCAAGAATTGCTAATTCCTGCGCTTCTAGATCCGCTAAATCATCACGTTTGGCTTTACGATATTGTTCGATAGAATCCCGGCGTTGTTTGGCTAGTTGGGATAAGACTTCCATTTCCTGAGTTTCTGTCAGGGTGTCTTGCCCGCTAGGGCGGAGGCTGACTTCTTTTTCTAGGATCAGCTTTTTGATACTGCGGACAGTTTCTAGGCGGATTTTGTCTTTCGCCTTCATCGCGGTTTTGATGTCTTCGGAGATCCGGTCTTTTAGTGTCATGGTTTTAAATTGATAATACTACTATTAATAGTGTATTGAGCCAGGGACTGTTTGACCCCTCCCCTACCAGGAGAGGGGAGTAAGATTTCCCTTACCCTTAATAGTATTGAGCCAGGGACTGTTTGACCCCCTTCTAACATTACTCTTTCTCGCAGTAATACCCGCTCTAGAATTAAGCGGGTATTCGGACTGTTTGTTACACCTGGGCAGGTTGCCAGTCGTATTTATCCGCCATTTCATCACAGCAATCATCATCGGCTGCCCCATGGCGCGATTTATTTTCGTCTTCGTCGTACCTGGGTTTTGGCATAATTAAGTTACTCCTAGTTCGGTGTAATCGGACTATGGAGAAGTCGTCTCGGTTGAGTGTGTCCGCACTCGCCGAGGCGCATTCCATATTTGGATTATATAGATCCTAAGCTGTATAATGATTGCTTTGATCTAATCTTCGCATTTTCTGATCTTAACTCTGATTTTGAATTGCCATACTTAGAATAAATCCCCAGCAGAAACGGGGTTTCTTGAAGAAACCCCGTTTCTAGAGCGTACTTGATGCGCTTTTGAATCCCTAGCTAATAACATTATGTTATTAGTTTTATTGTTGACATTGGGTAATATCAGTACTAGCACCCATCAGACGATAGGGTTTACCATTAGGATCTCGGATTGCAGTACCACGGGAGAGGAAGCTGCGAATAGTGCCATCTTTAGACAGCATCCGATGTTCCGTACTATATCGATTAGTCAACCCTTCCAGATGAGCCTTAATTTCATTTCTCACCTGTTTGATATCCTCGGGATGGACTAACTCCAGCCAAGCATCCATAGTATTGGCAAATTCATCATTGCCGTAATGGAGCATAGCTTTCAGATTGGGTGCGATATAGAGTTCATTAGTTTCAATCTGCCAATCCCAAATCCCCACTTTCCCTGCACAAACTGCCAAAGCATACCTTTCTTCAGTCTGCTGATATTTGACAATTTCTTCTTGCAGGATAGCATTGGTTTGAGAAAGAAGAGTAGTCCGCTCTTGCTCTAGTTTGGCTGATGCTGTTTCTGACTGTTTTCGCTCGGTGATGTCCCGCTCGATTGCCATCCAGTGGGTATAATTTCCGTTATCGTCAACGACGGGGACGATATTAAGTTCAACCCAGAATTCGGAACCATCTTTGCGATAGTTGATTAATTCCGCCCGGACGGGTTCCCATCGAGCTAATGTATCCCGAATTATATCAGCCTGAGCGCGATCTGTTTTTGGTCCTTGGAGGAATCGCGGTGTTTTGCCAATTACTTCCTCTGCTGTATAACCCGTCATCCGCGTAAAACCTTGGTTGACATATACTATACGAGGACCTGGTTTGTCAAGGGGATGAGCTTCAGTAATTACGATCGCATCGTTGGCGTTAAAGACTGCTGATTCTAGTAACCGCAGGCGTTCTTCATCCTGTTTCCGTTTGCTAATATCCCGGATGAAACTTAAAGATACCAGGCGATCGCGATATTCAATAATTCGAGAACTAACTTCTACCTGAATTTGACTGCGATCCTTCCGATGGAGGGCATGTTCAAATATAATACTTCCAGTTGCTTGAAGTTGCTGAAGGATCGACATTTGCCGTTCTTCAGAGATGGGTGCTTCAATATCCTTAGCTTTCAACTTGAGAAGTTCTTTGCGGGTGTAGCCCAGTCGCCTTGAGGCATTTTGGTTAGCATCCAAAATGCGATTGGTAGATAAGTCGATGATTAAGATCGAGTCGTTGGCATATTCAAATAAATGACGGTAATTTGCTTCTGACTCTCTGAGAGACTCTTCAACCTGTTTCCGTTCCGTAATGTCTCTGGCGGTACAAATAGCACCTTCCACGCCATTCTGGTTACTTAGAATGGGACTCAGGATATATTCGTAATGCCTAACACCATTTATGGTAGGGTAGCTGATGTCATCAGTTAAGGGTCGCCTGGTGGCCAATACCACTTCCCGCTGATTTTCAAATAGCTCAATTCCCTCTGGTGGTAGACTGAGTTGTTGGGCTGTTTTGCCTAAAATTTCCGCTTGGGGTAGGTCAAACAATTGAGCGATCGCGAGATTAACATAAGTAAATCTCCCCATCCTGTCCAAGACGCAAATTGGATCTGGCGACGATGATAGTACCTGATCGAATATTTTCTCTTGTTGCTGAATCCGGGCTGCGAGTTCCCGCATTTTCCCATCATCGCCGATGTTTGCTCCAATCCCACCTATTTCTAAGGTGGTTATTTCGCCGATTCCAGAGTCTCCTGCGCCCAGCATCCTCTCCCCAAAACCGTTTCGAGATACCCACCCGTGGGAGATATCCGGAATCGTTTCTGAGTTAAACTGACTAATCTGACGTTCTAAGATCGATGTTTGAGTCAGTTCAGTGAGCTGATGACTAAGTTGCTTGTATTTTTGTTCTAATTCATTGATTTGGTACTGAATGTCCTCCACCGTCGCTGGGCGCGGATCGCCCGGAGGTAGTCCAAATGCCTGTTTTAGAGCATCTATCACGACAGCAGTGCGATCGCGCCCTGTTGTTTCTGCCCGAAATCGAATTTCCTGAGTCAGTTGCTCTGGAAGTCTAAATGTCGCTATTTTGCTGACCATTGTTTAATATCTTTATTTTTGGGAGTTCAACCTTTTTGTCAGCGGTACGCCATGTCTCTAAAGCTAGAAAACTTGCCGTTAACCATTTATGCGATCTTTACGGTTAAACTCAAAGGACTACCGGAACCACTTTCGATCGGCCTAACGGCTAATATGGTTCTGTCATTGTCTTAAATATAACCTATAAACTCATCAGTGACATTACTGGTTTTGGGTATTGTTCTTTTTGATACATATTACCTACTGCCGTATACTTTAAAAGTCGCCCAGTTAAAAGTCAAAAGTCCTTGAATAGTAAGGTTTTTGACATGCTCTGGGCAAGGGTATAGAAGTGGTAAGCGATATCGCCTAATTGCCTCTTCCACTATAATAGTCCGCCCCATGTCTAATTTCTTCCGGAAAAAAAAAACAGAACTTACGCCCGTCAGCTACCGACATCCTACCAATTCGAGTGTCAGGCTAAATAGTTAACACTTCCGTAGATTTCGTGCGCAAGTCCTGGGAACTTGTTTCGGTGCTCTGATCCAATTTTCCTCTCCCCACTACAGGAATGACCTCCGCAATATGTCTTAATTCAGTAAGCAAGTTGGCTGAATTCTTGAATAGGG